>NZ_JBHUPT010000009.1:0-38572 GCF_049056525.1 Leisingera coralii
CCCGGCACCGTGCGCAGGCACGGTGCCATGCCCAACCGTGCAAGGGCCTTTGGCACAAAGGCCCGGAGCGGGCGGGAGCCCCTGCGGGTGGTACCGGGCCCTGCGTTACGTCTGGCTGCGGGCCCAGTCCCAGTACATTTCACGCACCCGCTTGGCGACGGGGCCTGTTTGATACCGGCACGCGTCGAACGCGGTGACGGGTGTCACCTTGCTCATGTTGCCGGAGAGGAAGATCTCGTCAGCGGTCTCGAAATCCTGATACCCCAGCACGCATTCATGCACCTTGATGCCATCGGCGCGCATGTTCACGATGTGGCGGGCGCGGGTGATGCCGGCCAGAAAGGTGCCATTGGGGATCGGGGTAAAGACCTCGCCATCACGCACCATGAAGACATTGGTGGTGGCGGTCTCCGCCACATTGCCCATGGCATCCAGCGCCAGCGCATTGGTGAACCCCTTGCTGCGGGCCTCCCGCAGCATCCGGGCGTTGTTGGGATACAGGCAGCCGGCCTTGGCGTTCACCACCGCGTTCTCCAGCACCGGGCGGCGGAAGCGGGTGCGGGTGAGCGTCGCGGCGGCCGTGTCCGGCGCCATCGGGATTTCCTCCAGGCTGACGGCAAAGCGGGTGCTGTCCGGGTCCGGGGCAATCAGGGTCCCGTCACCATCGGCGGCCCAGTACATCGGCCGGATATAGACGGCGGAGCCGGGGGCAAACCCTTCCAGACCCTCGCGGATCAGTTCCACCATCTGCTCAACTGAGTGGGTGGGGGTCATCAGCAGCGCCTCTGCCGAGGCATTGGTGCGGGCACAGTGCAGGTCCAGATCCGGGGTCACCCCGTCAAAGAAGCGCGCGCCATCGAATACCGAGGACCCCAGCCACATCGCATGATCCGCCGCGCGCATCACAGCCAGGTCGCCGTCGTGCCAGCTGCCATTGAAATACGTCCGTATGCTGGTGCCCGCAGCCATAGTTTTATCCTCGTCTTGTGCGGGGGAAAGGGTAGGCAGAGAAAGGTCAGCCGTCCAGACCTTTTTCCCCGGAGCATCCGTCTGCGCAGGCGCCGGAGAGGCCGCGTCCCGCAGTTGTGCAGGCTGCGTGATTGCGCCTGCCGCAGCTGGTGGAGGTGCAGGGTAAAGGTCAGTATGCCTGTCCAATTGTTTCGCGCGCGAAACATTCGGACAGCAGGGCTGACCTACTCAACCTCTGCGAGCAAGGCCCGCACGTCCAGTGGGGCAGTTCCCATCGCCAGGCTGCCATCACGCTCGCGCGGCCACTCCGCCTCCGGCCGGTCGCGGTACAGCTCCACCCCGTTGCCGTCGGGATCGCGCAGATAGAGCGCCTCGGACACCCCGTGGTCGGCCGCGCCCTCCAGTTCGATGCCCGCCGCCAGCACCCGCCGCAGCACGGAGGCCAGGCTCTGGCGGTCCGGCAGCAGGATGGCGGTATGATAAAGCCCGGTCATGTCCGGCGCCGGGGCAGGGCCGCCCTTGGAGTGCCAGGTGTTGAGGCCGATGTGGTGGTGATAGCCGCCCGCCGACAGGAAGGCGGCGGAAGTGCCCAGCCGCTGGGTTACTTCAAAGCCCAGCACACCGCTGTAGAACCCGATCGCACGGCCCAGGTCCGAGACCTTCAGGTGCACATGCCCGATGCCAGTGCCTGCGGGGAGTTTTACCGTGCTGGTGTTCATTGCTGCCTCCATGTGCCGTTACCCGGACTATGGGGGCTTCAGCCCGGCAACACCATTGCGCAGGGCCGCACCTGGACCCTGTGCCGTTGCACAGCCGAAGCCCTGGCGGCACAGGCCCGCGCGCCGCCAGGCGCGCCGGGCCCAACCGGGCAAGCGCATCTGTGATGCGTGCTGGCCCGGGCGGGAGCTTGCTGCTTGCGGAGGTTACGCAGGCGTCTGCAGCCCGGCCTTGTCCAGAATCGCGGCGGCGTCCTGCTGCCAGCGGGTCTTCAGATCCGCATTCGGAGTGCGGCGCAGGCCCATGGCCTTCAGACCTTCGAATTTCTCCGAAGCCTCCTGGCCAAAGCTCGCCGCGACCCGCGGCCACCAGTAGCCTGCCAGTTCCTGCAGGCCATCGGTGCCCTGGGCCTCGACCAGCGCCATCAGCCCTTCTTCGGCCAGCTCCGCGTGGCGGGTCTCTACCGGCAGGATGGCGCGGAAGGCTTCGGCCAGCGGCTGGTAGGACACATGGCTCAGCTCCTCCAGCTGCAGCACCACCGCACGGCCCATCAGGAGATTCATCACTACCGCATCGGCCCAGCCTTCCAGCGGGTAGTTGAACACCGCCAGCCGCATGTCGTGCTTGGTCCGGCTCTGGCCAATGTCGGCGTCCCGTTCCAGCCGCGCGGTCCAGGGGTGGTGGTCGGCATAGCGCTCGGTGTCGGCACCGAAGTCACCCATGATCCGCAGCACCTTTTCCGCGTGGTCGGTCTTTTCCAGAACAATACGCGCCGCGGCGATGCGGGCCTTGATGCCGGGGCCTTCGTTGATGATGTCGGCAAAGCCCGCGGCCCCGGCCAGTTCGCTGTCCACGAAGGTTGCCATCAGTTTCATCAGCTCGGCGCGGTAGCGCGGCGGCACGTTGGACGGGTTGGTCAGAACCCCGCCCTGGGCCAGATAGCTTGTGATGCTCATCTCTTCGGACATGAAACGTCCTCCCTGAAAACTCCGGGCTAACCGGTATTTGAAATTCCCTTACTGATCGTAGTCCACGACGACGCTGTCGGTCACCGGGTAGGCTTGGCACGACAGTACATAGCCTTTTTCGACCTCGTAATCCTCCAGCGCGTGGTTCGCGACCATTTCGACCTCGCCTTCCAGCACCTTGCAGCGGCAGGTGGAGCAGACCCCCGCCTTACAGGCATAAGGCGCGTCCATCGCGTTTTCCAGCGCCGCATCCAGCAGGGTCATGTCCTTGCCCATCTCGATGGTCTGGGTGGCGCCGTCCAGGGTGATGGCAGCCTTGGTCTGATTGGCGCTGCTGGCCGCATCTGTTGCGGTGGCCTTGCGCTTGGCGCGGCCCGGCTGGGCGGAGGCGAACAGTTCGAACTTGATCTGGCTGTCCTCAAGCCCTGCATTGCGCAGCGCGGCGGCGATGCCCAGCATCATCGGCTCCGGGCCGCAGATGAAAGCGGTGTCCACGTTTTCGATGTCGATCCAATGTTTGAACAGCTGGGCGCATTTCTCTTCTGTGACCAGGCCGGTGAACAGGTCGATTTCCTGTGCATCCGACTCCAGAATATGGATCACGTTGAAGCGGCCCATGTAGAGGTTCTTCAGATCCTCCAGCTCCTCGCGGAACATGATAGTGTTCACGCCCTTGTTGGCATAGACCAGCGTGAAGGAAGATTTCGGCTCGGCGGCCAGCGTGGTCTTGAGGATCGACAGGACGGGTGTGATGCCGGAGCCGCCTGCAAAGCCCAGGTAGTTTTTCTCGGCCGCCGCATCGAGCGGGGTGAAGAAGGTGCCCATCGGCGCCATGGCCTGCAGGGTGTCGCCGGCCTTCAGCTCGGTGTTGGCCCAGGTCGAGAACGCGCCGCCGTCGACGCGTTTGATGCCGACCTGCAGGATGCCTTCGTCACGGCCTGCACAGATCGAGTAGCTGCGGCGCAGCTCCTCGCCATCGAAGTCGCGGCGGAAGGTCAGGTACTGGCCCTGGGTGAAATCGAACTCCTCAGCCGCGCCATTTGCGGGCTTCAGGGTAACAACCACCGCATCGCGGATGGTCTTGCGGACGTCGGTGACTTCGAGGTCGTGAAAGCGCGCCATCAGGGTCTCCTCAGATGCACTTGAAATAATCAAAAGGTTCGAGGCAGTCCTGGCAGCGCCAGTGGGCCTTGCAGGGGGTCGAGCCGAACTGGCTGACCTTGGTGACATTTTTGCTGCCGCAATTCGGGCATTTTTCCGGTCCGCCCGCGGGCTGAGGCGGGGCGATGCCGTACTCCTCTAGCTTGGCGCGGCCCTTTTCCGACAGCCAGTCGGTGGTCCAGGCGGGGGAGATCCGGGTTTCGATCTTCAGGTTCTCGATCCCCTTGCTGCGAAGCGCAGTCTCGATATCGAGGCTGATGATCGAGGTCGCCGGGCAGCCCGAGTAGGTCGGGGTAACGGAAACAACCAGGGTTCCGCCCTGCCATTCCACGCCGCGGACGATGCCGAGATCGACGACCGAGATGACCGGGATTTCCGGATCCGGCACGGCGTCGAGCCACTCCCAGATCTGGTCAGTGCTTGGCTGAGTTGTCACTTGGCTCATGCGGTTACCCTCATTGGCTGTTCTGCCCGGCAGTGCGCCGGGCAACACCCGTCCAGCCTCCCACGAGGCGGGAGTTTCCTGCCCGCCCTGCCGGACGGGCGATGCCCTCAGTTCTTCGGCCGTGGCCTTACCACTTGGCGCCGGGATAGGCGCGCTGCAGCCATTGCATCTGGGTCAGCAGGTGGCCCAGGTGCTCTGTATGCATCGCACCGGTGCGGCCGCCCTTGTGGGCAAAGCTGCTGTCCGGGATGGTCAGCGTCGCGTCGCCCAGGATGCGGGAGATCAGCGCGTCGTATTCTTCGCGCAAGGACGCCGGGTCGGGTGCGATACCCGCCTTGACCATTTCGGCGTCGGTCTCGTCCGACTGGAACATCTCGCCCACATAGGGCCACAGATAGTCCAGCGCCTCCTGCATCCGGCGGTGGCTTTCCTCGGTGCCGTCGCCCAGGCCCACTACCGTGTCGGCGGAACGCTCCAGGTGATAGGCCACTTCTTTCGAGGCCTTCTCGGCAATCGCGGCAACCCGTTCGTCCGAGGATTTCATCAGCCGGCCCAGCTGGATCGAATGCCAGGCGTCGAACAGGAACTGGCGCATCAGGGTGCGGCCGAAGTCGCCGTTCGGCACCTCGCACAGCAGCACGTTGCGGAAATCCCAAGCGTCGCGCAGGAAGGCGAGGTCGTCGGCGGATTTGCCTTCGCCCTGCACCTCACCCGCGAGGCCAAGCCACATCTGGGTCTGGCCGATCAGGTCAAGCGCGGTGTTGGCCAGCGCGATGTCCTCTTCCAGCACCGGCGCGTGGCCGCACCATTCGCTGACCCGGTGGCCGAGGATCAGGGTGTTGTCCCCCATCCGCAGCAGGAACTGGGTAAATGCCTTTTCGCGGGTCATTACATTGCCCCCACTTCTTCGGGGATGTCGAAGAAGGTCGGGTGGCGGTAGACCTTCGACTCGGACGGCTCATAGAGCGGACCCTTGTCGCTGGGCGAGGAGGCGGAGATGTGGTTTGCTTCCACCACCCAGATCGACACGCCTTCGTTGCGGCGGGTATAGACGTCGCGGGCGTTCTTGATCGCCATCTCGGCGTCCGGCGCATGCAGGGAGCCGACGTGGCGGTGGCTCATGCCGTGCTGGCCGCGGATGAAGATTTCCCAGAGGGGCCATTCGTTTTTCATGTCTCAAATCCTCCTGGCTGAGGGGGCGCTGCGCCGGGTCCCGATAGGGGGCGGAGCGCCGGAATGCTTGGGGTTACTCGGCGGCGTGCTGGCGCGCGGCCTTCTTCTTGGCGTGGGCGAGCAGGCCGTCGCGGACCCAGGCACCGTCGTCCCAGGCCTTGTTGCGGGCGGCGAGGCGGTCCACGTTGCAGGGGCCGTTGCCCTGGATCACGTCAAAGAACTCGCTCCAATCCGGGTCGCTGTAGTCGTAATGGCCGCGCTCCTCGTTCCACTTGATGGTAGGATCCGGCAGGTCGAGGCCGAGGAATTCGATCTGCGGCACCGTCTGGTCGACGAATTTCTGGCGCAGCTCGTCATTGGTGTTGATCTTGATCTTCCATTTCATCGACTGGGCGGAATGGACCGAGTCCTTGTCGGAAGGCCCGAACATCATCAGCGCCGGGAACCAGAGGCGGTTGACCGCATCCTGCGCCATTTTCTTCTGCGCGGGCGTGCCCTCGGCCATCTTGCGGATGGCGTCGAACCCCTGGCGGGCGTGGAAGCTCTCTTCCTTGCAGATACGGATCATCGCGCGGGAATAGGGGCCGAAGGAGGTTCGCTGCAGCGGCACCTGGTTCATGATCGCGGCGCCGTCAACCAGCCAGCCCACCGCGCCGATGTCGGCCCAGTTCAGCGTCGGGTAGTTGAAGATCGACGAATACTTCATGCGCCCGTCGAGCAGCATCTCGGTGAGTTCGTCGCGCGACACGCCCATGGTTTCCGCCGCGCAGTAGAGGTAGAGGCCGTGGCCTGCCTCATCCTGCACCTTGGCGAGCAGGATTGCCTTGCGCTCCAGTGTGGGGGCGCGGGTGATCCAGTTGCCTTCGGGCAGCTGGCCGACGATTTCCGAATGCGCGTGCTGGCCGATCTGGCGGATCAGCGTCTTGCGGTAGCCTTCGGGCATCCAGTCCTTGGGCTCGATCTTCTCGCCCGCGTCAATGCGCGCCTGGAAGGCCGCAAGCTTTTCCGGATCGTCCTGGGTCGCTTCGGATTTGATCATCTGAGCATACATGTCTGGGACCTCCTCAGGGTTTCGTTACACGCGTTCGAGGATCAGGGCGGTGCCCTGACCGACGCCGACGCACATGGTGCACAGGGCATACCGCCCGCCGGTGCGCTGCAATTGGTAGGCGGCGGTCAGCACCAGCCGCGCGCCGGACATGCCGAGCGGGTGGCCCAGTGCAATCGCACCGCCGTTGGGATTAACATGGGGCGCATCGTCCGGAACGCCAAGTTCGCGCAGGGTGGCAAGACCTTGGGACGCGAAGGCCTCGTTCAGTTCGATCACGTCCATCTGTTCGATGCTGAGGCCGGTGCGGGCCAGAACCTTGCGGGTAGCGGGCACCGGGCCGATGCCCATGATGCGCGGCTCGACCCCTGCGGCGGCCATGCCGACGATGCGGGCCATCGGTTTCAGGCCGTTCTTGGCAGCAGCGGCCTCATTCGCCATCAGGATCGCCGCGGCGCCGTCGTTCACGCCCGAGGCGTTGCCGGCTGTCACGGTCTTGTCCGGGCCGTTGACGCCCTTGAGACCCGCCAGCTTCTCAGCCGAGGTGCCGGGGCGGGGGTGTTCGTCGGTGTCCACCACGATGTCATCGCCCTTGCGCTGGGGGATGGTGACCGGGATGATCTCGTCCTTGAAGATGCCGGCCTCATGCGCGGCGGCCCAGCGGGCCTGACTGCGGGCAGCGAATGCGTCCTGATCTTCGCGGGAGACGCCATAGTCCTCGGCCACGTTGTCGGCGGTCTGCGGCATCGAGTCGGTGCCGTACATCTTTTCCATCTTCGGGTTCACGAAGCGCCAGCCGATGGTGGTGTCATAAACCGCGTTGGCGCGGGTAAAGGCGGAGGTGGCCTTGGGCATCACGAAGGGCGCGCGGGACATGCTTTCGACGCCGCCGGCGATGGCCATGTCATAATCGCCGGCCTTGATGCCGCGCGACGCCATGCCGACCGCATCCATGCCGGAGGCGCAGAGGCGGTTGATGGTGGTGCCCGGAACGGTGGTGGGCAGGCCCGCCAGCAGGGCGGCCATGCGGGCCACGTTGCGGTTGCTTTCACCGGCCTGGTTGGCGTCGCCAAAGATCACATCGTCGAGGGAGCCCCAATCCACATCCGGGTTGCGCGCGGCCAGCGCGGCAATCGGCAGGGCGGCAAGGTCATCGGTACGCACCTGGCTCAGCGCGCCGCCGTAGCGGCCGATCGGGGTGCGGGTGGCATCGCAGATGAAAGCATCCATGGGTGTTCGCGTCTCCTGTGGCGGCGGCAGGAAAAGCCGACCGTTGGGTCGGTATTACGATGGAAGATGATTCGCGGCAAGTGAAATGTAACCTGAAACTTTCACCTTTGGAAATTTTGTAACGCGTCCGTGAGGCGGAGCGCGGGGGGCGCGGCAGGGAACGCGGGGTTACTGTTGCGAAGCCAGGGCCTTGGCAGCCAGGCTGGTGGCAGCGGCCCGGCGTCTGCGGGCAAATCCGTGTATGCTGTGAAACGGGCGGCGGCCGGAGGGAGGAGCAATGCCACAGGTTCTGCGCATAGGCGGCGCAGCCGGGTTCTGGGGGGAAGCCTCCCTGGCCACGCCGCAGCTGCTGGCGGCGGGGGGGATGGATTTCCTCGTCTACGACTACCTGGCCGAAATCACCATGGCGGTGCTGGCGCGGGCCCGTGCAAAGGACCCACAGGCTGGCTATGCGACCGATTTCGTGACGGCGGCGATGGCGCCGAACCTGACAGAGATTGCGCGGCAGGGGGTGCGGGTTATTTCCAACGCGGGCGGGGTGAACCCGGAAGCCTGCGCCGCGGCCCTGCGGCAGGAGATTGAAGCCCAGGGGCTGGGTTTGCAGGTGGCGGTGGTTGCGGGCGATGACTTGCTCGGGCGGGTTGCAGAGCTGGCGGCGGCTGCGCCGAAGGACATGTTCACAGGCGCGCCGTTCCCGCCGCTGCAGAAGATTGCCAGCATCAACGCCTATCTTGGGGCTTTCCCGATTGCCGCGGCCCTGGACCGGGGCGCGCATATCGTGGTGACCGGGCGCTGCGTGGACAGCGCGGTGACGCTGGGGGCTTGCATTCACCACTTCGGCTGGGGAGCGGCGGAGCTGGACCAGCTGGCAGGCGGCAGCCTGGCGGGCCATATCCTGGAATGCGGGCCGCAGGCGACCGGCGGCAATTTCACCGATTGGCAGCAGGCGGCCGAGGGCATGGCCGGAATCGGCTATCCGGTTGCGGAGGTCCGCGAGGATGGCTCCTTCGATGTGACCAAGCCTGCGGGCACCGGCGGGCTGGTCTCCCGTGCGACAGTGGCGGAGCAGCTGCTTTATGAGACCGGCGATCCGCAGGCCTATGTGCTGCCGGATGCGGTGTGCGATTTCTCCGGCGTCACGCTGACGGAGGCCGGGCCGGACCGGGTGCGGGTGGCAGGCGCCAGAGGGCGCGGGGTGCCGGATGCGTATAAGACCTGCATGACCTGGCAGGATGGCTTCCGCAGCGGCCATTACTTCACCTTCTATGGCCTTGACGCCGAGGCCAAGGCGCAAGCCTTTGCCAAGGCGGTGCTGGCCCGGTCGCGGGATGCGCTGCACGGGATGAAGCTGCCGGATTTCACCGATGTGAGCATTGAGCTGATCGGCAGCGAAAGCCAGTTCGGCGGGCTGCGGCAGAGCGAGGCCGCGCGGGAGGTGGCGGCCAAGATCGCGGTCCGCCACCCGGAGGCGCGCGGGGTGGGGGTGTTCCTGAAGGAGGCCGTCGGTCTGGGCCTGTCGGCGCCGCCGGGTCTCAGCGGATTTGCGGGTGCCCGGCCCAAGCCGTCGCCGGTGCTGGCGCTGTTCTCCTGTCTGCTGCCCAAGGCGCAGGTGCCGGTGATGGTGCAGGATGCGGCGGGCGGCAGTGCGGTGCGGTCGGCCGCAGGTGTCCCGCTGCAGGCGGTGGAGCCGCCCGCGCCGCCATCAGTGCCAAAAGCGGAAAGAGTGGCGGAGGTGCCGCTGATCCGCCTGGCCTGGGCGCGCAGCGGCGACAAGGGCGACATTGCCAATATCGGGGTGATCGCGCGCAGGCCGGACCTGATGCCCTGGCTCTGGGAGGCGCTGGACGAGGCCCATCTGCGCCGGGTGTTCGGGCACTTCTGGGACGGGCGGATGGAGCGGTTCTATCTGCCGGGAAGCCTGTCGATGAACATCCTGCTGCACGGCGCGCTGGGCGGCGGCGGCACGTCCTCCCTGCGCAACGACCCGCAGGCCAAGGGCTATGCGCAATTGCTGCTGGCGGCCCCGGTGCGGGTGGACGCGGACTTGCTGGAGGAGTTTTGAGAATGGCGGGACACCGCGTCAGATCACTGAGGGCAGCGCCCGGCCCGGCGGGGTGGGCGAGAAGCGCCCGCCCCGTGGGGGGCGGGACGGACGCTGCCCGGCTTTGCCGGGCTGGCTGCGGGAGCGGGCAATGACAGTTTTCCAGACCAAAATCAGCCCGGACAGCGAAGATTTCGTGCAAAACCGCCAGGACATGCTGGCGCTGGTGGACCGGATGCGCGCCCTGGAGGCCCGTGCAGCGGCGAAATCCGAAGAACGCCGCCCGGTCTTCGACAAGCGCGGGCAGCTGTCACCGCGGGAGCGGGTCTCGGCGCTGCTGGATCCGGGGCTGCCGTTCCTGGAACTCTACAACATGGCCTCCTACCTGGTTGATGACCCGGACCCGGAGACCTCGGTCCCCGGCGCGTCGATCATCCTTGGCATTGGCTATGTCGAGGGTGTGCGGGCGATGGTGTTTGCCGATGATGCCGGGATCAATGCGGGTGCGATGACGCAAAAGTCGGTGGACAAGGCGCTGGGCGCGATCGCCATCGCCGAGCGGCAGAAGCTGCCCTTCATCCACCTGGTGGAAAGCGCCGGTGCCGATCTGATGCGCTATACGGTGGAGCTGTGGGCGCATGGCGGCGGTATGTTTGCAGGGCTGGCGCGGCTGTCGGCGGCGGGCAATCCTGTGATCACGGTGCTGCATGGCGCCTCGACTGCAGGCGGGGCCTATCAGCCGGGGCTGTCGGACTACGTGATCGGGGTCAAGGGCAACGGCATGGCGATGCTGGCAGGCGCCGCGCTGGTGCAGGCGGCCACCGGCGAGGTGGCGCAGGACGCTGAGCTTGGCGGCACAGAGATGCATGCCGCAACCACCGGGCTGGTCGAGTATCTGGCCGAAGATGACGCCCATGGCATCGAAATCGCCCGCGAGGTGGTGGCCGGGCTGGGCTGGAAGCCGCGCGCGCCCGCGCTGCCGGATTACGCTGAACCTGTACTGCAGCCTGACGAGATCGCCGGCGTGGTGCCGGTGGATTACCGCAAGCCCTACGACATGCGCGAAGTGGCGGCGCGGATCGCCGATGGCTCGGACTTGCGCGAGTTCAAGCCGGGCTTCGGTCCGGCCACGGTCTGCCTGCACGCGCGGATCATGGGGCAGCCGGTTGGCCTCCTCGGCAACAACGGCCCGCTGGACCCGGACGGGGCGGCCAAGGCCACGCATTTCCTGCAGGCAATGGACCAGACCGGCACGCCGGTGGTCTTTCTGAACAACACCACCGGTTACATGGTCGGCACCGCCTCTGAACGGGCGGGGATGATCAAGCACGGTGCCAAGATGATACAGGCCGTGACCAATCTGCGGGTGCCGAAGATCGCTCTCTACATCGGGGCGAGCTTTGGAGCAGGAAATTACGGCATGTGCGGCTATGCATTCGGGGCCGATTTCCTGTTCACCTGGCCCAATGCAACGACCGGAGTGATGGGCGGCGAACAGGCTGCGCTGACGATGGAGCAGGTCGCCCGGCGCGCGGCAGAGCGCAAGGGGGCGGAACCGGACGAGACGCGGCTGGCGGCGCAGCGCGCAAAGATCACTGCGCATTTCGACGGTCAGTCGGACGCCTTCTATACCTCGGGGCGGGTGCTGGACATGGGGATGATCGACCCGCGCGATACCCGCCGGGTGATCGGCTACTGCCTGCAGACTTGCCTGGAGGCCCGTGCGCGGGTTCTCAACCCCAACAGCTTTGGCGTGGCGCGGATCTGACGGGGGCGGGATGAGCAGTTTTGACACGATCCTGGTGGCGAACCGCGGCGAGATCGCACTGCGGGTGATGCGCACGGCGCGGGCGATGGGGCTGAAAAGCGTTGCGGTCTATACCGAAGCGGATGCTGCCAGCCCGCATGCTGCCTTTGCCGATGTCTCCATCTGCATCGGCGAAGGCCCGGCGGCGGACAGCTACCTTGCAGTAGACAAGGTCATCGCCGCCGCCAGGGAGGCGGGGGCAGGGGCGGTGCATCCGGGCTATGGCTTCCTGTCTGAAAACGCGGAATTCGCCCGCGCCTGTGCAGCCGCCGGGCTGGTCTTCATTGGCCCGTCTCCCGAAGCGATTGCCCTGATGGGCAACAAGGCCGCCGCCAAGCGCAAGATGATTGCGGCGGGTGTGCCTTGCATGCCCGGCTATGAAGGCGCGGATCAGGCACCGGGTGTGCTGTCGGCGGAGGCGGACCGCATCGGCTTCCCGGTGATGATCAAGGCGGCCGCGGGCGGCGGCGGCAAGGGGATGCGGCTGGTGCGGCAGGCGGCGGATTTCAACGCCGCCTTGCAACTGGCCCGCAGCGAAGCGCAGGCGGCCTTCGGCTCGGATCAGGTAATCCTGGAAAAGGCCCTGCTGCGTCCGCGCCACGTGGAGGTGCAGGTGTTTGGTGACGCCCAGGGCCAGGTGATCCATCTGGGGGAGCGCGATTGTTCTGTCCAGCGCCGGCATCAGAAAGTGGTGGAGGAGGCGCCAAGCCCGGCGGTGGACAGCGCCTTGCGCGCCCGGATGGGGGCGGCGGCGGTCAAGGCTGCGCAGGCCATCGGCTACCAGGGGGCGGGTACGGTCGAGTTCCTGCTGGATCAGGGCGGGGCGTTCCATTTCCTGGAGATGAACACCCGGCTGCAGGTGGAGCATCCGGTGACGGAGATGATTGCCGGGCTGGACCTGGTGGAGATGCAGATCCGGGTGGCGCGGGGAGAGCCCCTGGGGCTGGCGCAGGACGACGTGCAATTGGAAGGTCACGCCATCGAGGTGCGGCTCTACGCGGAGGATCCGGTGCAGGGCTTCCTGCCGCAGGCCGGCCGGATCGCGCAGTGGCAGCCCCCCGGCGGCGATGGCATCCGGGTGGATGGCGGGATCGCGGCGGGGCAGGATGTCTCTGCTTTCTATGACCCGCTGCTGGCCAAGCTGATTGCGCATGGCCGCACCCGGGAGGAGGCGCGGCAGCGGCTGGTGGCAGCTCTGCGGGACTGTGTGCTGTTCGGGCCGGCGTGCAACCGGGACTTCCTGCTGCAGGTGCTGGTGCATCCCGAGTTTGCCGCTGGGAGTACCGCCACCGATTTCATTGCCAGCCATTTCCCGGACGGGCTGGATGGGCATATGCCCTCCAGTGACACGGCTTTGGCGGCAGCGCTGATCTTCCGCGCGGAACAGCGGCGGTGCGCCGCGGCGGCTGGCGGCGTGACGCCGGAACTGCTGGGCTGGTCGAGCCGGGGCAGCCTGCAGTCCGCTGTGCGCCTGGAGTGCAACGGCGAAACCCAAAAGCTTCAAGTCCGCGAAGAACCGGGGCAGCTGAATGTGACCAGCGGGGGCTGGCAGCATAGCGTGATGGGAGGAGGCCGCGGCCTGCGGGTTGACGGCAGGCGGGCGGATCTGCGGTCCTGGCATCTGGAGGGCGATACGTTGCAGGTGGCAACCGGCGCGCGGATCTTCTCGGCCACCCGCCTGCGGGCGTCAGCTGTGAGGGATGCCGCCGGGCAAGCCGGGCAGGTTGTTGCGCCGATGCATGGGCTGCTCCGGGAGGTCTGCGTGGCGGAAGGCGACAGGGTCGCCGCGGGCAGCCGTCTTGCGGTGGTGGAAGCAATGAAGATGCAGCATGAAATCCGGGCGGAGGCACCGGGTGTCGTTGCGGCGGTTGCGGGGCGCCCAGGCGAGCAGGTTCAAGCCGGGCAGCTGCTGCTGGAAGTCACACCGCAGAAAGGCTGACGACGGGCGGGAGCGGCTGGTCTCAGGTTTCTGCAGGGGGCCAGCTGCCGCAGTACTGCAAAACTTCGTTCGGGTACCGGTTGTCCTGGATCTGGAAGTGGGTCAGTCCCGCCGGTTCAAAGCCGTGCCGGAGATAAAAGGCGATGGCGCGCTGGTTCTGCGGGTTGGCCGCAAGCCACGGGGCGTCCCATGCCTTTGACCGGCACGTCTGCAGCCCGGCAGCCAGAAGATCCCGTCCGATGCTTTTGCCCTGATGCCGGGGCTGAACGTTGAGCGTCGAAATCTCTGTTCGGGAGGGCCCGCCGGCCGGGCTCGGCCTGCCGTGGCTGATACGGATGTAACCGTCGATACCTTCCTGGTTTTGCGAAACGATCAGGTGTTCCGCAGGGTTTTGCAGGGCTTTGGAGAAATGTCCCGGCGTGTAAGTGACCAGCAGGTATTCTGAGAAGACCCTGTTGATGCCGTTAAATAAATATGTGCCCAGCCAGACCTCGATGGACAGGGCAGCCAGGCTGGCGCAATCGTCTTCGGTTGCGGGCCGTAGGGAAACAGCGGGGAATGCCGGGGTCATGATGGTATTCTAAATCGGTTTCACAATGCGCTCCACTAATCCGCGGCTCTTGCGGGGCAGTCAAGGAAATGTCCTCGTCAAGGTTGCTTCACTTGTTTAATAATGCCGCAGCACTGTGCGGGAGGCGCCGATGAACATTCTCTACATCATGTTCGACCAGTTGCGGTTCGATTACCTGAGCTGCGCGGGCCATCCGCATCTGCACACCCCGCATATCGACGGGCTGGCCGCAAAGGGCGTGCGCTTCACCCGCGCTTATGTGCAGTCGCCCACTTGCGGTTCGTCCCGGATGTCGAGCTATACCGGGCGCTACCCCTCCAGCCACGGGGTGCAGTTCAACAGCTACCCGCTGCGGGTGGGCGAATGGACCATGGGCGACCATCTGCGGAAGGCGGGGATGGGCTGCCACCTGATCGGCAAGACGCATATGGTGGCGGATGCCGAGGGCATGCAGCGGCTGGGACTGGCGCCGGACAGCGTGATCGGCGTGCGCCAGTCGGAATGCGGCTTTGACCCCTGGGTCCGCGATGACGGGCTGTGGGCGGAAGGGCCGGACGGCTTCTATGACACCAAGCGCAGCCCCTATAACGAATACCTGAAAGCCAAGGGCTACCCGGGCGAAAACCCGTGGAACGACTTCGCCAATGCCGGGATCGAAGGAAATGACATCGCCTCCGGCTGGTTCATGGTCAATGCCGACAAACCTGCCAACATTGCCGAGGAAGACAGCGAAACCCCCTGGCTCACCACCCAGGCGATGGAGTTCATCGCCCAGGCGGATGGCCCCTGGTGCGCGCATCTCAGCTATATCAAGCCGCATTGGCCCTATATCGTGCCCGCGCCCTATCACAATATGTACGGGCCGGAGCATGTGCTGCCGGCGGTGCGCTCGGAGGCAGAGCGCGAAGACGCGCACCCTGTGTTCGACGGCATGATGAACAATCAGATCGGCAAGACCTTCAGCCGCGATGAGGTGCGGGAAAAAGTAATCCCCGCCTATATGGGGCTGATCAAACAGGCCGATGACCAGATGGGCCGCCTGTTTGCCTGGCTGGAGGAGACCGGACGGATGCAGGACACGATGATCGTGGTGACCTCGGACCATGGCGACTACCTTGGAGATCACTGGCTGGGGGAGAAGAACCTGTTCCATGAGCCGTCGATCAAGGTGCCGCTGATCATCTTCGACCCGCGCCCGCAGGCCGATGCCACCCGCGGCACCGCTTGCGATGCGCTGGTGGAGGCGATCGACCTGCTGCCGACCTTCCTGGAGGCCGCGGGCGGCGAGCCTGCGCCGCATATCCTGGAAGGGTGCTCTCTGACGCCGTTCCTGCGCGGCGAAAGCCCCAAGTGGCGGGACTATGCGGTTGCGGAGTTCGACTATTCCACCATGCCGCTGTGCGAAAAGCTGGGGTTGGAGCCGAAGGACGCGCGCCTGTTCATGGTCACGGACAAGCGCTGGAAGTTCATGCATGCCGAGGGCGGGCTGCGGCCGATGCTGTTTGACATGGAGAATGACCCGCAGGAGCTGGTGGATCTGGCCAAGGGCGGCGCCCATCAGGAGATCATCGATCTGATGTATGACCGGCTGCTGGAATGGGGCCTCAGGATGTCGCAGCGGATCACCCTGTCGGATGCGCAGATCAAGGCGCGCCGCGGCAAGTCCGGGCGCAAGGGCATTCTGCTGGGCGTCTATGAGGCGGATGAGGTAGCGCCGGACCTGACGGAAAAATACCGCGGCCCGGTGCCGCGATAACCGCTCTGTATATTCACCTTTGCAAAAATACTCCGGGGGAGCCCGAAGGGCGGGGGCAGCGCCCCCAACCCGCGTTGCCAACGCGCGGGCAGGCTCTTAGGGTGTCCGGACCGGTAAAGCAGGCGGAGCAATGGCAGGTCAGACGGAACAGGTTCTGAACGCGATCCTTCAGGATATCGAAGCTGGACGGCTGGTGCCTGGCGCGCCCTTGGAGGAAAGCGAGCTGGTGGAGCGCCACGGGGTGTCCCGCACGCCGGTACGCGAAGCCTTCATCCAGCTGGAAGCCATCGGACTGATCAAGCGCCTGCCGCGCAAGGGCGCGGTGCTGTTCAAGCCGACCCTGGAAGAGTTCCTGGCGATCCTCGAAGTGCATGCCCGGCTCGAGGGGCAGGCGGCGGCGCTGGCGGCGCGGCGCTTGTCTCCAGCGCAAGCCAAGGAGCTGGAGGCGGCTGTAACAGCCTGCGAGAAGCATGCCGAGGAGAAAGGGGATGGCGATCCGGCCGGCTATTACCAGCTGAACCTGCGGTTTCATGCCTGCGTGGCGGAAGGCTCCGGCAATCCGTTCCTGGTTGAGATGATCAAGACCAACGCGCGCAAGCTGATGGCTTATTACCGGGCGCGCTACCGCTATCCCGGTGTCATTGCGCGATCCGCCAAGGAGCACCGCGAGATTGCTGCTCTGATACTTGCCCATGACCGGGAAGGTGCGGAAGCGGCGATGATCGCGCATGTACAGTTCGATCAGGTCACGGTGATGGATCTGCTGGCGGCGCTGGGCTGATGCGGAGCTGAACGGGGCCTGACGGCCCCGTGCCTGCGGCGCGAGTATTTTTACAAAGAAGAAGCGGCAGAGGCAGGGCGCGAGGCCAGTTCGAAGAAGCGCGCGAGGCTTTCCGCAAAAGCTTGCTGATCGGAATGGTCTGCCAGGCTGTTTAAGGCGCGGGCATGGACAGCCGGGCCAAGGTCTTCCCGCATTTCCTCGCTGAGCGCGAGGATGAAGTCATGGGTCATCTCCGGGTGGTGCTGGGTAGTGAAAATGTGGCGGCCCAAGGTGAAGCCCGTGTTGATGCCATCTCTGCTGCTGAAGGGAGTTGCGTCATCCGGCAGTGTGCTGACGCATTCGCAGTGGGAGCCGTAGAGCTTGATTTCATCCGGCAGGGCCGCGGCCCAATCCGGGCGGTGCAGCAGCCGGTTGCGGGTCAGGCCGTGGACCCAGCCATTGGTGTTGCGGTCCAGGCTGCCGCCAAGCGCCAGGGCAATGGCCTGATGGCCGAAACAGGCGCCGAACAGAGGGAAATGGCGGGCGTGCGCTGCGCGGATCAGCTCCAGCAGTTGCGTGATCCAAGGCGCGCCGGAGCGGACAGAGGCGGGGCTGCCTGTGATCATCGCGCCGTCAAAGGCAAAGAGGTCCTCCGGGAACACGCCGTCCTTCACGGCAAACACCGAAGCACGCCAATCAGGCCGCGCCATCTGGATCAAATCGGTGAATTTCTCACCGTCCTTGGGGTGCCTTTGGGCGAATTCGCTTTCGTCGGTGTTGGTCATCAGGATGGCCAAGTGCATGAGAAGGCTCGCAAGATTTCATTTTACATATTTATGCTCCTCATTAATATACATTTAGCAAGCTAGATAGGGAAGCCCGCAATGACAGTTTGGACCCCGACGGACGACGGCCATGCGGATCTGAGCAGCCACGATGCCTTTGCCAGTGGCGCGCCGCACAACACCTTTGCCCGGCTTCGGCGTGAGGACCCGCTGCACTGGACCGAATACGCGGGCGGCAAGAATTTCTGGTCGGTCACCCGCTATGAGGACATCACGGTGATGAACAAGAACACCGAGGTATTTTCCTCCGCCCGCGGGATCCGGATGGAGGACCAATCCTACGAGGAATATCTGGCGCGGCGCACTTTTCAGGAAACCGACCCACCGGAGCATTCCAAGGTGCGGATGAAACTCTTGAAGGCCTTCTCCAAGACCACGATGGCGCAGTATGAGCAGGATATCCGCGACCTCTGTGCGGACATTCTGGATCAGGCGCTGGCCAAGGGAGAGTTTGACGCCACCAAGGAGATCGCCCGCCAGCTGCCGATGCGGATGCTGGGCCGGGTGGTGGGCCTGCCGGAGGCGGATCTGCCCTGGCTGGTGGAAAAGGGCGATGCACTGATCGCCAACACGGACCCGGACTTCACCTCCCATGTGCTGGACAAGATGCAGACGGATGAATTCCGGATGATGCCCTTCAACTCGCCTGCCGGAGCGGAGCTGTACGTTTATGCCAAGGAGCTGATGGAGGAGAAGGCGCGCAAGGGCGATACCTCGGGCGTGCTGAACCTGATCCTGGAGCCGGCCAAGGACGGCTCTGTGATCACCGAGACCGAGTTCCGGAATTTCTTCTGCCTCTTGGTGGCGGCGGGCAATGACACCACGCGCTATTCGATTGCCGCGGGCATCCAGGCGATGTGCCACCAGCCGGAGCTGCTGGCGCAGATGCAGGAGGGCGGCGAGGTCTGGGACACCGCGGCGGATGAGATCATCCGCTGGGCAACGCCTGCGCTCTACTTCCGCCGCACCGCGACGCGGGATGTGGAAATGCATGGCAAGACCATCCGCGAGGGCGACAAGGTGCTGTACTGGTTTGTCTCGGCCAACCGGGACGAGTCGCAGTTCGACGATCCATTTCACGTGAATCTGCACCGCAGCCCGAACCGTCATCTGTCGTTCGGCCAGTTCGGACCGCATGTCTGCCTCGGCATGTGGCTGGCGCGGCTGGAGGTCACGGTGCTGTTTCAGGAACTGGCTAAGCGGATCCGGCATATCGAGGCTGCCGGGCCGCATAAATTTCTGCGCTCGAACTTCGTTGGCGGCATCAAGGAGTTGCCGGTCAGGGTGCAGGCTGCATAGAGGCCGGGCCTCCCCGCAGGAAAGACTCTGCGAAAACCGCTAAATATGTTAAGCAAAAAGGCACGGGAAAACGCTGCCGAAGACTGTCCAGCAGGGAAGGACCTTGAGCCATGAAGACCCGCTTGCGCGCGATGTTCTGCGACCACCTCAGCATCATGCGGGGGAAGTATCTGCCCAATTCCAAGATCGGGGATGGCAGCACGCGTTTTTGCCGGTCGGTCTTTGGCACTCATTACGACAAGGATCTGCTGGATGCGCCGGGTTCAATGGTGAAGCAGGGCCTTCCGGATATGGAGCTGAAATGGCTGCATGACGATATCCGCGACAGCTGGCATGCCTCGACCAAGGTGGTTCTGGGAGATCTGTATGACGATGAAGGCGAGCCGCTGGCGCTGTGCCCGCGCTGGGCGCTGAAGCGGGCAGTTGCTGATTGGCAGAAACATGGGCTGATGCCGAAGGTCGGGATCGAGCTGGAGGCCTTTGCCCTGCAGGCGGATGAGCAAGGGCGGCTGATGCCCTATGACGCGCCGGGCGGGGTGGTTTATGGCACCGGCCCCTTTGCCGATCCCTTGCGCTTCAACGACCGGATCTGGGCGATGGCCGATGACATGGGCTTTTCGCTCGACATGATCACCGCCGAGTTCGACAGCCCGCAGTTCGAATACACGCTGACCTTTGATGACGCAGTGAAGGCGGTGGATGACATCGTGCTGTTCCGCCTGATGGCGCGGGAGGTGGCGCTGGAATACGGCATCGTGCTGACGTTCATGCCGAAACCGGTGGCTGAGGCCGGAGGATCGGGGATGCACATCAACTTCTCCTTCCTGGACCAGGCGGGCGGCAATGCGCTGTCCGCGGGGCCGCGGGGCGGGCCGGAGCATATGAACGATCTGGCGCGCGGCTGCCTGGCGGGGCTGCTGCATCACCACAAGGGGCTGGCAGGGCTGATTGCACCCACGGCCAACAGCTACATGCGGCTGCAGCCGGGCTCATTGTCGGGCTATTGGCAGAACTGGGGCGGCGACCACCGCAACGTGACCACGCGGATCAGCTCGGAAGGCGGCGCCAAGGCGCGGCTGGAGCACCGGACGGCGGATGCCTCGGCCAATCCCTACACGGCGGTGGCATCGGTGCTGCAGGCGGCGCGGCTGGGGGTCGAGAACGCCTACCAGCTGCCGCCGATGGAGACCGGCGACGGCTTCGACCGCACCGATGCGCGCGAGGGCACGGCGGTGGACCTGAAGGGGGCGATGAATGACCTGGAACGGGACACCGCGCTGGCAGATGCGGTCGGGCCTGAGCTGGTGGCCAACCACGTCTTCATGAAGCGTAAGGAAGTGCGCAAGACCCGTGACCTGGAAGGTGACGGGATGCGCGACTTCTACGTGCATTTCATCTGACTGCCCGCGGGAGGGAAACGTGAACGTAACCTGGAAGCTGCCGGGCGGCGAAGCCGTAACGGCGGCGGTGGGCTATGGCCAGAGCCTGATGGAAGCGGCGCTGGCCCATGATGTGCCGGGCATCGCGGGTGAGTGCGGCGGCTGCCTCGCCTGCGCCACTTGCCATGTCTATGTGGACCCGGAGTGGGCCGTGAAATGCGGTGTGGCGGGGGAGTTCGAGGACGCCATGCTGGATCTGGTGGCAGACAGGCGGGAGACCAGCCGCCTCAGTTGCCAGATCGAAACACATCCGGACCTGGACGGGCTGGTGCTGGAGGTGCCGGAGGGCTGAAGTCCGCAGTATTCGGAAGTTCCTTCAGCAGGCGCGGCTGCGGCAGCTGCACCTGTTTCCGTATCACGCTGCCGCGCCGCGCCAGCGGCGCCGCCGGAGGCGCGGGCCCGCCATGGCATCTGGTGGCGCCCGGACCTGGCGGCCCGGGCGCGGTTGCGTTAGGCGCTGGCGTCAACTCACTGCAGCAAAGCCTGCGTTCAGGGCGGAGAGGATGGTGTCCGCCTCCGACTCGCTCAGCACCAGCGGCGGCGACAGGATGATGTTGGGGCCGGAGACCCGCACCATCGCGCCGGCCTCATAGGCGACCTCCTGCAGCTTGCCGATGGTCTTCTTGTCCACGGCTGCCTTGGTGGCGCGGTCGGACACCAGCTCCAGCGCGCACATCAGGCCGTGGCCGCCGCGGACGTCGCCGATCAGCTCGAATTTCTGCTGCAGCGCCAGCAGGCCGTGGTGGATCTGGCTGCCGCGGGCGGCGGCGTTTTCCGGCACGTTCAGGCGCTGGGTTTCCGCAAGGCAGGCCAGGGCGGCGGCGGCGCCGACCGGGTGGCCGGAATAGGTGTAGCCGTGGCCGATGGCCGCCTTGCCCGTGGTGTCCTTCTCGAAGGTCTCGGTCATGTGGTCCGCGATCATCACCGCGCCAAAGGGGAAGTAACCGTTGGTGATCGCCTTGGCGGTGGCCATCATGTCGGGCTGCACGCCCCAGTGGCGGGAACCGCTCCACGATCCGGTGCGCCCGAAGGCGGTGATCACCTCATCCGCGATCAGCAGGATGCCGTGCTTGGTGCAGATCTCGCGCACCCCGGGCATGAAGCTCTTGTGCGGCGGGATCACCCCGCCTGCGCCCAGGACCGGCTCCATGATGAAGGCGGCGATGGTGCCTGCCCCCTGGAAGGCGATCTCATCTTCCAGCGCCTGCAGGCAGAGTTGGGCCAGCCGCTCCGGATCTGTTTCGTTGAACGGGTTGCGGTAGGTGTAGGGGGCCGGGATGTGGTGGCAGCCGGGCAGCAGAGGCTCGTACTGGGTGCGGAAATTGGCATTGCCGTTCACCGAGGCGCCGCCCATGTGGGTGCCGTGGTAGCCCTTCTTGAGGCTCAGGAACTTGGTGCGGCCTTCCTCGCCGCGGATCTTGTGGTACTGGCGCGCGAGCCGCAGTGCGCTTTCCACCGAATCCGAGCCGCCGGAGGTGAAAAACGCGCGCGTCAGCCCGTCGGGCGCGAAGAACTTGCGCAGCTCCTCGGCCAGTTGGATTACCTGGTCATTGGTGGTGCCGCGGAAGGTAGAGTAGTAGGGCAGCACATCGAGCTGCGCGGCAATTGCGTCCTTCACCGGCTGGCAAGAGAAGCCGAGGTTCACATTCCACAGGCCGCCGACCGCATCGACCACCTCATGCCCGTCGATATCGGTGATCTTCACCCCTTGGGCGGAGGTGATGATGGCGGGCGGGTTGGCCAGGCTGTCGCCGGGATGCGCCATCGGGTGCCAGAGGGACTTTGCGTTATGCTCTTTCAGGAAATTGGAGTCTTTCATGGGGGCAGCTCCTGGATGCGGCCCGGACCGGGCCGGTGAAGGGTTCAGGCGGTGTCGTCCTGCGGATAGTCCGCGGGGGCAGAGCCGCCGATGCGATGGGTGAGGGTGGCGCCCGCGCGGCGCAGGGTCGCCGGGATCAGCTGTTTCTGTTCCGCGCTCATGCGGGAAACCGGCGCGGCAACGGCCAGCGCGCCGATCACCTTGCGGTCAGGGCCAAAGACGGGGACTGCGTGGGAATGCACATCCGCCTCGAAGCCGCCGATCGACTGGGCAATGCCGGTGCTGCGGATTTCACCCAATTGGGCGCGGATTTCCTGCGGGTCGGTGATTGTTTCGGGGGTGCGGGCCTCAAGCGGCTGGCACAGCACCTCCTCGGCGAAGGCTGGGTCGGCATAAGCCAGCACCGCCATTCCGGAACTGGTGCCGTGAAAGGTCAGCACCTCGGCGTCCTCCATCATCACCTTGGTGGCATTGCGGGGGGAGTAGGCATGCGACAGGGAGTTCAGCTGGCCGCCTTGCAGCAGAGACAGATGGGTGGTCTCGCCGGTCTCGTCGCTGAGGTCGCGCAGCACCCGGCGGGAGACCGACAGGATCGGCACCGCTGCCTCGCGCAGGGCTGCGAGGCGCAGAACCTGCGGGCCCAGCCGGTACATTCGGTCGCCATCGGTCTGTTCGACAAAGCCTGATTCCTGCAGCTCGCTCATCAGCCGGTAGACGGTTGCCTTGTTGATGCCGGACAGGCGCGTGAGGTCGCTGAGCCCTATCCCGGTCCGGCCGTGATTGAAATACGTCAGTAATGACAAGGCTTTGGATACCGTTCCCATGCGCTTGCCCGTGCTCCCTGTTTGGTCTTGGCGGCCGGTGTTTCCTGAAAAAGACGCACCCGCGATGCAATTTTGTTGACAGATAACCAGGTGGGCTGTCAATCTAAATTCAAACCAATGGTTCGTATAATGAACCAATCGAAAGATTTGGTGAAAACTGGGAGGAACGCCATGAAACTCAAAACCCTCATGAAAGGGGCGGCCGCAGCAGCGGCGCTGGGGCTGAGCGCGGTAGCGGCGCAGGCCGAATATCCGGAGAAACCGGTGAACTTCATCGTGCCGTGGCCGCCGGGTGATCTGGAGGATGTGCTGACCCGGATGATCGCCGAGGATTTCCAGAACGAATACGGCGTTGCTGCAGCAGTGGTGAACAAGCCCGGCGGCGGCGGCGGGCCATTCCCGGGTGCCATTGAGGTCGCCAATGCGCCGGCAGATGGCTACACTATCGGCTCCTTCGTGATCGGCGTGCCGGTGATGGGCCATCAGATCGACATCCCGCCGCTGACGCCGGCCAAGTTCGATCCTCTGGGGATCTTCCTGACCTACCCCTTCGTGATCGCCGCCTCGGGCGATGCGCCCTACAGCTCGATGGAAGAGCTGGCGGCCTATGCCAAGGAAAACGACGTGGCGCTGGGCCATTTCGGCGATGTTCTGACCCCGACGCAGGTGACCAAGGCCTATGCCAAGAACGCCGGGTTCGAGTGGGGCTCGGACGCCGCGTTCGACGCGCTGGACTGCAACACCCTGGCTTCTGGCGATGCGGATGTGATCAACACCACTCTGCAGCTGGTGCTGCCCTGCCTGGATCAGATCAAGGTGCTGGTCTCGATCACCGACGAACGCATCCCGCTGGCCCCCGATGCTCCGACCATCGGCGAGCTGGACGAAAGCCTGAACATCGCCCTCTGGAACGGTCTGTTCGTGACCAAGGACACCCCGCAGGACGTGCGCGACAAGATCATCGCGGTGGCCGAGAAGACGGTGATGAGCGAACGCGCCCAGAATGTCGCCAAGGAAACCGGCGCGCTGGTCTACTGGCAGGGAGCCGATGACAGTGCGGCCCGCGTCGCAAACGACATCGACACGATGGCCCGCATCGGCGGCCTGCTGTCGGAATGATCCTCCCCCTGCACCGGGGCCTTGACTGGCCCTGGTGCCCTTTCCCTCGCGCGGACAAAGAACCCCTCAGATGCCTTCGGAACGTGAACGCCGCTTTGTTGGACCCAGGCGCGGACAGCTGGCCTTTGCCCTCATCCTGGTGGGCGCGGCCCTGCTGCTGCTGGTCCTGATCACCGAGCAGACCGCCTGGGTCAACAAGACCAAGCTGTTTGCCCAGCCCCGGTTCTGGCCTGCCGTTGCGATCGGCGGCATGGTGCTGCTGGGCGGCTTGCATCTCTACAAACTGCCCTGGCGGCGGGTCAGCCGCTATGACCTGTGGGAGGTCAAGCGCTGGGGGCAGGTGTTTGAATTTGCCGGCTGGTTCATGGGCTATGTGCTGCTGGTTCCCATCATCGGATACCTCCCCGTGACGC
The DNA here is from genome assembly GCF_049056525.1 of Leisingera coralii. Lineage (NCBI taxonomy): Bacteria > Pseudomonadati > Pseudomonadota > Alphaproteobacteria > Rhodobacterales > Roseobacteraceae > Leisingera > Leisingera coralii. The sequence goes on from NZ_JBHUPT010000009.1 coordinate 24,344, forward strand.
TGGTGTTCGTGCCTCTGCTGAGCTGGCGGATGGGCTACCGCAGCCCCTTCATGCTGTGGACCAGCGCCGTATTCGCCGTGGCCGTGGTGGTGCTGTTCAAGGCCTTGCTGTCGGTCAAGATCCCGGGCGCAATGCTCTATGAGTATCTGCCGGGGTCTTTGCGCAGCTTCTTCATTCTCTATCTCTGAGAGCCCGTTATGGACCTGATCCTTTCCGCGATAGACATCCTGATGCGCTGGGACGTGGCGCTGGCGCTGCTGGCGGGCTCGGTCGGGGGCGTGCTGATCGGGGCGATCCCCGGTGTTGGCCCGGCCGTAGCGATTGCGATCCTGCTGCCTGCGACCTTCTCGATGGACCCGATTGTCGGGCTGACGGTGCTGCTGGGGATCTACGGGTCCTCCATGTACGGCGGTGCAATCCCGGCGATCCTGATCAATACGCCCGGGACGGCGGTCAACGCGCTGACCACATACGACGGCTACCCGATGACCGCACGGGGCGAGCCGCGCAGGGCGCTGAGCCTTGCCTACTCCGCCAGTTTCTTTGGCGGCATCTTCTCGGTCATCTGCCTGATCCTGTTTGCCCCGGTGCTGGCCAAAATTGCGCCGATGTTCGGCTCGCGCGAGATCTTCATGGCGGCGCTTCTGGGCCTCATTCTTGTGGTGGTTGCGCACCGCGGGCAGGCACTGATTGCCGGAGCGCTCGCATGTTTCGGCATCTTCCTGCAGACCATTGGGCTGGAGCCGGTAAAATACACCCAGCGCTACACCTTCGGGCAGGACTTCCTGGGGGGCGGCATCAATCTGATCGTGGTGGTGCTGGGCCTGTTTGCGATCTCGCAGGCCTTCGTGCTGCTGACGGATGAGGACGAGAAGGTCCGGATGACCCGCCTGCGGGGCGGCATGTTCCAGGGACTGCGCGAGTTGGCGCGGCACCCGCGGGTGGCCGGGGTCTCCGCCACCTTCGGCGTGCTGATGGGGATGATCCCCGGCGTGGGCGAGTTCACCGCGCAGTTCATGTCCTACACCTATGCGCAGAAGACCTCGAAACGGCCGCAGGACTTTGGCCATGGCTCCTCCGAAGGGCTGATCGCGGCAGAGACCGCCAACAATGCCGTGCCCGCCGCCGCCATGGTGCCGCTGCTGGCGCTGGGCATTCCGGGTGAGGCGCTGACGGCGATGATGCTGTCGGTGTTTTACGTGCACAACGTGGTGCCGGGGCCGGGGCTGTTCCAGAATGACATGGATTTTGTCGTGGCGCTGTACCTCGCGCTGCTGGTCCTGAACGTGCTGGTGCTGCTGTTCCTGCTGTTTGCCACCAAGTCGCTGATCCAAGTGGTGCGCATCCCCAACCGGTTCCTTGGCGTCTGCATCCTGACGCTCAGCTTTGTCGGGGTCTACTCCTTGCGCAATTCCGCCACCGACTGTGTGATGGCGGCTGCCTTTGGTATCCTTGGCTACATCCTCAAACGCCTGTCACTGCCTTCGGTGCCGATCATCCTGGGCATGGTGCTGGGCGGCATCATGGAGGTGAAGCTGCGCGCGGGCATGGCCCGGGTGAAGGAACCCTTTGATTTCATTGACCGCCCGGTGGCGTTCATCCTGTTTCTACTCATCATCATCGTTCTGGCGGTCCACACCCTGCGGGTGCTGAAGGACCGGAAGGAACTGAAGGAGGCCGAATGGCAGACCAAAACCTCATCGACAGGCTTCGGCGGCTTGATGTGGCGCCGCAGAAACTCTTTCTTGAAGGATCATGGCAAGAAGGTTCGGGCCAGACACTCGAAGTTGCTTCGCCGGTTGACGGATCTGTTCTGACGACGCTGCAGGGCGCCTCTGCAACAGATGTCGAAAACGCTGTCGCTTCGGCGCGGCGGGCATTTGAGGATCGCCGCTGGGCAGGACAGAGCCCCGCCGCACGCAAACAGGTGCTGCACCGGATTGCGGACCGGATCGAGGCCGAGGCGGTGGAGCTGGCGGTGCTGGGCGTGCGCGACAACGGCACCGAGTTCAGCATGGCGCTGAAGGCAGAGCCGGGATCGGCGGCGGGCACCTTCCGATACTACGCCGAGGCTCTGGACAAGGTGGCCGGCGAGGTTGCACCGACCGCGCCGGATGTTCTGGGTCTGGTGCACCGGATGCCGGTCGGCGTGGTGGGGGCCATCGTGCCCTGGAACTTCCCGCTGATGATCGGCGCCTGGAAACTGGCGCCCGCGCTGGCAATGGGCAATTCGGTGGTGCTGAAACCGGCGGAAACCGCTTCCTTGTCCTTGCTCCGGCTGGCGGAGATCTGCTCCGAATGCGGCCTGCCGGACGGGGTCTTGAACGTAGTCACCGGCACCGGCGCGGAAACCGGGGCGGCGCTGGCGGCGTCAAGCGGGGTGGATGTGCTGGCTTTCACAGGCTCGGGTGCGACGGGCCGAAAACTGCTGGAGGCCTCGGCGCGGTCGAACCTCAAGCGCTGTTATCTGGAGCTGGGTGGCAAGTCGCCCAACATCGTTTTTGCGGATGCGCCTGACCTGGCTAAGGCCGCCAAGGTATCCGCCGCGGGCATCTTCCGTAACTCCGGGCAGGTCTGCATCGCGGGTTCCCGCCTGCTGGTCGAGGCCTCCATCCACGATGAGTTCGTCGAGATGCTGAAGGCCGAGGCGGAGGCGCTGCGTGTGGGCGATCCGCTGGACCTGAACACGCAGATTGGTGCGGTGAACTCCGAGGACCAGCTGCGCCGTAACCTCTCTTTCTTGGACATGGCGCGGGCCGAGGGCGGCCAGGTGGTGACCGGCGGCCAGCGTATTTTGGAGGACACCGGCGGCACCTATATGGCGCCGGCCATCGTCACCCGCGTGGCGCGCGACCACGCACTGTTCCAGCGCGAGGTGTTCGGCCCGGTGCTGGCGGTCACTAAATTCGAAACCGAGGAGGAGGCGCTGAGCCTGGCGAATGCCACTGCCTTTGGCCTGGCTGCCGGGGTCTGGACCGCAAACCTGTCCCGCGCGCACCGGATGGTCGCCGGCATCCGCGCCGGTGTGGTGCATGTGAATACCTATGGCGGCGCGGACAACACCGTGCCGCTGGGTGGGGTTGGCCAATCCGGCAACGGGCATGACAAGTCCTTGCATGCTCTGGACAAATACACCGACCTGAAAACCGCCTGGATCCAGCTGTGAAGCAGGTCTTGCGAGCGCAAAACCTGCAGCCTCCGGCGGGAGTATTTGGGGAAAGATGAAAAGCTGAGGTTAGGCCGATAGCCGCCGCGAAGCTGAACAGACGGGAGATAAAGCCTGTGGCAGACAAGACCATTCTGGTTGCCGGAACTTATGACACCAAGGACGACGAACTGGGGTATCTGGCCGATGTGATCCGCGAGCAAGGCGGCAGGGTGCTGACAATGGATGTGAGCGTGCTGGGCGATCCCAGCCGGCCCACGGATGTCAGCAAGCATGAGGTGGCCAAGGCTGGCGGCAGCTCGATTGAGGCGGCGATTGCCTCGGGTGATGAAAACACCGCGATGCAGATCATGGGGGCAGGGGCGGCGGCAAAAGCGCTGGAGCTGTACCGGGCGGGCCGCATTGACGGGGTAATCGTTCTTGGCGGCACAATGGGCACTGATCTGGCTTTGGACATGTGTGCGGCGTTGCCTGTCGGGGTGCCGAAGTACATCGCCTCCACCGTCGCCTTCTCGCCGCTGATGCCGCCGGAAAGGATCCCGGCGGATGTGCAGATGATCCTCTGGGCGGGCGGTCTCTACGGGCTGAACTCGATCTGCAAGGCGTCGCTCAGCCAGGCCGCCGGCGCGGTGCTGGGGGCGGCACGGGCTGTGGAGCCGCCCAAGCGCGACCGCCCGCTGATCGGTATGACGTCGTTTGGAAAAACCGTTTTGCGCTACATGGTGACGCTGAAACCTGCGCTGGAGGCGCGCGGGTTCGAGGTGGCTGTTTTCCACGCCACCGGCATGGGCGGACGCGCGTTTGAAAGCCTGGCGGCCGAGGGCGCCTTTGCCGCGGTGATGGACTTCGCGCCGCAGGAGGTTTCGAACCACCTGTTCGGCGGGCTGTCGGCAGGTGCGGACCGGATGACCAATGCAGGGAAATCCGGCACCCCGCAACTGGTGGCACCGGGCTGCTATGACCTGGTGGATTTCGTCGGCTGGCAGGAAACGCCCGCACAGCTGCAGGGGCGGGAGACACACGCTCATAACCGGCTGCTGACCTCCGCCATGCTGGAGGCAGACGAGCGGCGGCAGGTGGCGCAGACCATCTGCGGCAAGCTGGCCACCGCCCAAGCGCCGGTGGCAGTGCTGCTGCCAAAGGGCGGCTGCAACGAATGGGACCGGCCCGGCGCGCCTTTGCATGATGCGGCGGGGCTGGCGGCCTTTTGCAGCGAGATGCGCCGCAGCTGTCCGGAAAACGCCAGCCTGCATGAGCTGGATTGCCATATCAACGACGCGGAGTTTGCGGCCAAGGCATTGGAAATCCTCGACTCCTGGATCGCCAGCGGCGTGGTGAAGGGCAGTTGAACGGCGAAACACTTTATCAAGATGAGCAACTTGCGAATAAGGTGTTTCAAGAAGTTTGATTTTCGGCTTCATTCTGTTACGTAACTCCCGCAGGACAGCCGCTGCGCCCCGGTGCCTTGTGACGCTGGGTCTGCCATAGTGCGGCGGAATTTGGGGCTTGGCGCGGAGACGGGCGCCGTGCCTAATCAGTTGGGGCGCGGGTCTGTGTCATGGGGCCCCGCAGGAGAGAGGAAGACCGGATGACCGAAGCCATTGCATATGAGCGCGTGGGCAATATTGCCGTTCTGAAGGCGCAGAACCCGCCGGTGAACGCGCTGGGCGTGGATGTGCGCAGGGGGCTGCTGGCCGGGATCGAACGCGCCGAACAGGAAGGCGCCAAGGCGGTTCTGATTTATGGCGAGGGCAAGACCTATTTCGCAGGTGCTGACATCCGGGAATTCGGCAAGCCGCCGCAGGAGCCCTGGCTGCCCGGGCTGTGCAGCCGGATCGAGGCCACGCCGCTGATCGTGGTCTCTGCCATGCATGGCACCGCGCTGGGCGGCGGGCTGGAGGTGGCCCTGTCCTCGCATTACCGGATCGCGGTGCCGTCGGCGAAGATGGGGCTGCCGGAAGTGAACCTGGGTATTCTGCCCGGTGCCGGAGGCACCCAGCGGCTGCCACGTGTGGCCGGGACCGAAGCGGCGCTGGAGATGATCACCACTGGCCGCCACATCAGCGCTGCGGAGGCGCTGGAGAAGGGCATCATCGACCGGATCGAAGACAGCGATCCGCGCGAGATCGGCCTCGCCTATGCGCAGGAGCTTCTGGAGCAGGACGCGCCGCGCCGCGCCGTGGGCGAAATGCCTGCGCCGGAGGCGGTGGATTTCGATGCGGTCTATACCGCCACGCTGAAGAAGGGCCGCGGCCAGCTGTCGCCCGCGGTGGCAGTACGCGCGGTTCAGGCGGCAGCTGAGGCGGAAAGCTTCGAGGCCGGGCTGAAGCGCGAGCGCGAGCTGTTCATGGAACTGATGGACTCCGATCAGCGGCAGGGTTTGATCCATGCCTTCTTCTCGGAACGTGCGGTCAGCAAACTGCCGGAACTGGAGGGCGTCGAGGCTCGCGAGGTTGCCTCGATGGGCGTGATTGGCGGCGGCACCATGGGGGCGGGCATTGCGACTGCGGCGCTGCTGGCCGGGCTTCCTGTTGTTTTGATCGAAATGACGGACGAGGCTGTTGCCGCAGCGCGGGGGCGGATCGAGGGCAACCTGAAAGGGGCTCTGAAGCGCGGCAAGATCAGCCAGGCTCAGTATGATCAGCTGACCGGCGAGGCGCTGACGGTGGCGACGGACTATGCTGCGCTGTCGGCAGTGGACCTGGTGGTCGAGGCGGTGTTCGAGGACATGGGCGTCAAGCGCGAGGTCTTTGGCAAGCTGGATGCCCATTGCAAGGCCGACGCAGTGCTGGCGACCAACACCTCCTATCTGGACGTGGACGAGATCGCCGCCGCGACGTCCCGCCCGCAGGACGTGATCGGGCTGCATTTCTTCTCGCCCGCGCATGTGATGAAGCTGCTGGAAGTCGTGGTGGCGGAGAAGACCGCGCCGGAAGTGCTGGCCACCGGCTTTGCCCTCGGTAAGCGGCTGAAGAAGGTCGCAGTGCGGTCCGGCATTTGTGACGGGTTCATCGGCAACCGGATCATGAACGCCTACCGCAAGGCGGCGGAGTACGTGGTGCTGGACGGCGCCTCGCCTTATCAGGTGGACAAGGTGGTGACCGGTTTCGGCTTCCCGATGGGGCCGTTTGCAATGGGAGACCTGGCGGGGCTCGACATCAACTGGGCCGCCCGCAAGCGCCGCGCGCCCACCCGCGACCCGCGCGAACGGGTGCCGCGCTTTTACGAGATGCTGTGCGAGGGCGGCGATTTCGGCCAGAAAACCGGCAAGGGGTTCTACACCTACGAAGAGGGCCAGCGCGGCGGCGTGCCGAATCCGCAGGTGGCGGAGCTGATAGCCAGGGATCAGGAGCAGCAGGGCGTCACCCCGCGGGAGTTCTCGGATGCAGAGGTGCTGCGGCGCTACATGTGCGCCATGGTCAACGAGGCGGCCAAGGTGGTGGGCGAGGGCATCGCCCGGCGTCCGCTTGACGTCGATATGGTGATGCTGTTCGGCTACGGCTTCCCGCGCTTCTGGGGCGGGCCGCTGAAATGGGCGGATCTGCAGGGGCTGGATGGCATCCTGGCCGATATCCGGGCCTATGCGGCAGAAGATGATTTCTTCTGGCAGCCTGCACCACTGCTTGAGCAATTGGTGGACGAAGGCAAGACTTTCGACACGCTGAACAAAGGCGGCTGAGCAGGCGGGCGGGCGCCCTTCCGGCCCGTCGAGGGCCCTCAGGGCGCGGCCCGGCTTTGCCGGGCTGAACGCGCAAACGCTGGCCGTATCACGAAAAAGCGCCGCGCGGAAAGCGCGGCGCTTGGCCCAACAAGAGCGGCGCATCTTTAATGCGCCCGGCGATTGGCGGGAGTTCCCGTCGCTTACGTCCAGGTGCCTTCGGTGGCGGCACGGATCTTGCGGATATTTTCACCATAGACTTCCGGTGTGTTGACCGAGCCGCCCTTGAACACAGCGGAACCTGCGACCAGCACGTCGGCACCGGCCTCGGCTACCAGCGGCGCGGTGGTCGGGTCGACGCCGCCGTCGATCTCGATATGCACCGGGCGGTCGCCGATCATCGCGCGCAGGCGGCGGATCTTGGCAGTCATGTCGATGAACTTCTGGCCGCCGAAGCCTGGGTTCACGGTCATCACGCAAACCAGATCGGTCAGGTCCAGCAGGTGCTCCACCGCCTCGGCCGGGGTGCCGGGGTTCAGCGCCACGCCTGCCTTCATGCCAGCGCCGCGGATCGCCTGCAGGGTGCGGTGGATGTGCGGGCCGGCCTCGAAATGCGCGGTCAGCACATCAGCGCCGGCATCGGCGTAAGCGTCGATGTAGGGATCGACCGGTGCGATCATCAGGTGCACGTCCATCACCGTTTTCACATGCGGGCGGAAGGCCTTCACCGCTTGCGGGCCAAAGGTGAGGTTCGGCACGAAATGCCCGTCCATCACGTCCACATGCACCCAGTCGGCGCCTTGGGCTTCGATGGCCCGGATCTCCTGGCCGAAGTTGGCGAAATCGGCAGACAGGATGGAGGGCGCGATCTTGATCTTGCGGTCAAAGGACATCTGGCAGCTTCCTTTTGCAAAGGGAATTTGAGGAGTCGAAGGCCGTATAGCTGCTGCAGCCCCGTCTGGACAGGGGCAGAATGCCGCCAAAGCCGGTTTCCCGTTGCGCAACGGCTTGGGGTTGCGCCCGGCGGCGTTACAAAACTTTCACGGCAGTGACATACGGCCTTTGAGCGCACGCATTAGGCTTTCCCGGAAAGAAGAGGGAGCGCCACCCGTGCTGCGCATTGACAAGCTGACCAAGAAATTTGGCGACAAGACCGCGGTGGACGCGGCCTCGCTGGACATCGACAAGCCCTGCATGATCGGCATCATCGGCCGCTCCGGCGCAGGCAAATCCACCTTGCTGCGGATGCTGAACCGGCTGGAGGACGCCAGCGGAGGGCGCATCCTGTTTGAAGGGCGGGAGATCACCGGTCTGAAGGGCGGGGACAAGCGCGCGTGGCAGTCCGATTGCGCGATGATCTTCCAGCAGTTCAACCTAGTGCCGCGGATGGATGTGGTCTCCAACGTGCTGCACGGCACGCTGAACCGCCGCAACGCGATGGCGACTTTGTTCAACCTCTACCCGATGGAAGACATTCACAAGGCGATCGATATCCTTGACCGGCTGGGCATCGCTGAACATGCGGCCAAGCGGGCAGAAGCGCTGTCCGGCGGCCAGCAGCAGCGAGTGGCGATTGCCCGGGCGCTGATGCAGGACCCGAAAATCATCCTGGCGGATGAGCCGATAGCCTCGCTTGACCCGATGAACGCCCAGACCGTGATGGAGGCGCTGCGCCGCATCCACGAGGAAGACGGGCGAACTGTCATTGCCAACTTGCACACGCTGGACACCGCGCGCCGCTATTGCGACCGGGTGGTCGGCATGCGCGACGGGCGCATCGTGTTCGACGGGCTGCCTGAGCAGCTGACCACGGGCGTAGCCCGCGAAATCTATGGCGCCGGAGCGGATTTCTCCGAGGCCGCCACCTCAACCGAGATCGAGACGCTGGAGAAGGCGGACGCCATGCGCGCCGCCATTCCAGCCGAGTAACCCCGAACCGTTTTCATCGACCCGGGGGCTGCTCCTCCGGGAACAGACCAACCGGAGAGACACGAGATGAAAAAGCTGATTGCTGCCGTTCTGGCAACCACTGCGCTGACCGCCCCCGTTGCGGCAGAGGAAATCAAGGAATTCCGCATCGGTATTCTGGGCGGCGAGAACGCTCAGGACCGCCTGAACAACAACGAGTGCCTGCGCGAGTACACCGAGAAGGAACTCGGAGTCGAAACCAAGCTGTTTGCACCCGCCGACTACAACGGCGTGATCCAGGGCCTCTTGGGCGGCACCATCGACATGGCCTGGCTGGGCGCGTCAGGCTATGCCAAGACCTACCTGTCCGACCCGGAAGCGGTTGAGCCGGTGCTGGTCAAAGTGAACACCGACGGCGGCTATGGCTATTACTCGGTCGGCTTTGCCCGCAAGGACAGCGGCATCGCCTCGCTGGAAGACATGAAGGGCAAGACTTTCGGCTTTGGCGATCCGAACTCCACCTCTGGCTACCTGATCCCGTCGATTGAAATCCCGCAGGCAACCGGCGCCACAATGGACTCCGGCGACTACTTTGGGGAAGTGAAATTCACTGGCGGCCACGAGCAGACCATCGTTGCGGTTGCCAACGGCGACGTCGACGGCGGTGTAACCTGGGCTGACGGCCTGGGCGAATGGGAAGACGGCTACCAGTCGGGCGCCCTGCGCAGGGCCGTGGATGCGGGCCTCGTCGACATGAACGACATGGTCGAGATCTGGAAATCCGCCCCGATCCCGGAAGGCCCGGTGGTTCTGCGCAAGGCCCTGCCGGCGGAGGTCAAGGCCAAGATGACCGCGCTGATGGACAACCTCAGCGAAATCGACCGCGATTGCTTCTACGGTGTCGCGGCAGGCGAAGCCAAGAGTTTCGACCCGATCACCCATGACGCCTATGAGGTGATCATCGAAGCCCGCAAACTGAAGTCCCAGTAATTTCAGCCCAGCACGCATTGAACGGAGTTCTGCGGGGGGCGGGCTTGCCCGGGCCCCGCAATTCCCCCGATGGCCGCTGGTTTGGCCATCTCTCAAAGACCAGGACCCTTAGATGGCAGATCTGACGGCAGCCCGGCCCTCGGTGGAGGAGATTCGGGAGCTTTATACCGCACACACCCAGCGCAAGCGGCTGTATGGTGGTATTCTTCTTGCAGTTTTCGTGGCGCTGATGGCGGCGGGGTTCCGCACTGCGGATGACCGCAATGCTGGCTCCTTTGCCGACGGGTTCACCCGCATCTTCGACTACCCGTCCGAGGTTCTGGCAGAAGCCGCCGAAAAGGCCGCGCAGCTGCCCGGACATCTGGTGCATTTCTTCCCGGCGCTGGTGGAAACCCTGAATATCGCTGCGGCGTCGACCCTCGTGGGGGCCGTGTTCGGCACCCTGCTGTCGCTGCTGGCGACCCGCGGCATGGCGCCGTGGCCCGCGCTGATCCCGCTGTTCCGGCGTATCAGCGACATTTGCCGGGCGATCCCGGAAATCGTCATTGCGCTGGTGCTGATCTTTGTCCTTGGCGGCGGGCCGGTGCCCGCGATGATCGCCATCGCCATCCACACTGCCGGCGCGCTGGGCAAGCTGTTTTCAGAGGTGAACGAGAACGCCTCCTTGAAACCGGTCGAGGGACTCACCTCTGTCGGCGCCACCTGGGCGCAGCGGGTGACGCTGGGGGTGATCCCGCAGGTCGGTCCGAACTATGTGAGCTACGCGCTCTTGCGGTTTGAGATCAACATCCGCGCCTCTGCAATCCTCGGCTTCGTCGGTGCGGGCGGCATCGGTTACGAGCTGAAGAACGCCATGTCCTGGGGGCAGGGGCGTTACGACGAGGCCGCCGCGATTTTCCTCCTCCTCTTTGTCACCATCGTGGCCGTGGACCAGCTGTCCGGCCTGCTGCGTGACCGTCTGACCCATGGAGCGAAGGCATGACCACGTTCGATACCAACCTCACGCCTGCAGGGCTGAAGCTGAGCATGTCACGGCTGTTCCTGAAGAAGCGGCTGATCAACTTCGCTCTGCCTGCCGCGGTGCTTGCCTACCTGGCCTACGTCTTTGCGGCATTCGATATGCCAGGCCTGTGGGAACGTGCCAGCCTGGACAACGCCAGGACCCTCGTCAGCGACAGCTACAGCTACAAGACCCATGTCACCCGCGACAACCGCAGCGGCGAGGTCTCGGTGGCGATCGAGGGGGAGCGCAAGGGCGCCTATCCCGAAGGAACAGCGCCGGATTGGGTGGCTATGGGCGAGACTACGGTGATTGATCTGGAGGACGGCCATACCGTCACCTTCGGCCCGGCATCCGTCGAATACGCAATCCCCGGCTATGGCACCGTGCGCGCTACCCCCAACCGCAGCGCAGGGGTTCAGGCAGAGTTGCCGCCGGGTGACGTGCCGGAGTGGATCAGCGTCTCCAAGAACCGCCTCGCGGTTACGACAGAAGCAGGCCGCCTGACCGTCACCCGCAACCGGGCCGAGGTGTTCCGCTACTTCGCCGGGTGGGAGCTGTTCTTCTTCACCCTCGACAGCCCCTATTACGGCATGGGAGCAGGGGAGCTGCTGCAGCGTGCCGTCACCGGCGAAGGCGGTGCGATCTTCCAGGAGTTCTGGACCAACAAGATGTGGCGCCATCAGGATGTGGCCTGGGCGATTGCCGAGACCCTGCTGATGGCCTTTCTCGGCACCATCGGCGCTGGCATTATCGCGCTGCCGCTGGCCTTTCTGGCGACGCGGAATTTCATGCCCTTGCGCAGCATCCGCTTTGCCATGCGCCGCGTCTTCGACTTTGTGCGCGGCGTCGACTCGCTGATCTGGACGGTGGTGCTGGCGCGGGCCTTTGGCCCCGGCCCGCTGACCGGCGCGCTGGCGATCCTGGTGACCGACACCGGCACCTTCGGCAAGATCTTCTCCGAGGCGCTGGAGAATGTTGACAAGAAACAGATCGAGGGCGTTGCCTCCACCGGGGCCAAGCCGGTGCAGCGCTACCGCTTCGGGGTGATCCCGCAGATCACGCCGGTTCTCTTGAGCCAGCTGCTGTATTTCCTGGAATCGAACACCCGGTCGGCCACCATCATCGGCGCGATCACCGGCGGCGGCATCGGCCTGCTGCTGACCCAGGCGATCATCACCCAGAAGGATTGGGAAGAAGTGGCCTATTACATCACCCTGATCATCCTGATGGTGATGCTGATGGACTGGTTCTCCGGCTGGCTGCGCCGCCGCCTGATCAAGGGCGAGGGCGGCAAGGCCAAGCGCAAGCCGCGCAAGGCGGAAGCGGGCAGCGCGTTCCTGCTGCCCTGATCCAGGATCCAAGAAAAGGATAGCCCATGCCGCGTTTGCATGCCGAGGCGCCATTCATCCATCCGGACTGCACAATCACCGGCAGCAGCTTTGGCGCCTATGTGGAAATCGGCGCTGGCAGCCGGATCGCAAACGCAGTGGTCGCAGATTACAGCTATTGCGACCGGAGCTGCGACATTGCCAATGCGGAGATCGGCAAGTTTGCCAATATTGCCAGTTTCGTGCGGATCGGTGCCACGGACCACCCGATGGAGAAAGCGTCTCTGCATCATTTCCTGTACCGCTCGGCGAGCTACTGGGAGGATGCGGAGGATGATGCGGAATGGTTTGCCCGCCGCGCCGGGCGCACTGCCAGCATCGGCCATGACACCTGGATCGGCCATGGGGCGATGATCAAGCCCGAGGTGGCCATCGGGCATGGCGCGGTTGTGGCCTCAGGTGCGGTTGTGACCAAGGATGTGGCGCCCTATACCATCGTCGGCGGCAACACCGCCAAGGTGATCCGCCGCCGCTATCCCGAGGCGGTTGCCGAGCAGATGATGGAACTGGCGTGGTGGGACTGGGACCATCAGGCATTGCGTGCGGCGCTGCCGGATTTCCGCCAATTACGGGCTGAGGAATTCCTGGAGAAATACGCCTGATCCGGCGGGCAGGGGCTCCCGCCTGTTCTTGGGCATTCAAAGAATGCCCGTCACAGTTGGGCGTGGCGCCGCTGCGCGGCGCAGAAGGGCTCCGCCCGTTCGAACCTCAAATGATCCCCCGGATCATTTCTTTTCCGGTTCTCACTGCTGAGAAGCGCTTCAGGGCAGGTTTGCCCTGAAACACCTTTTCCATTGTGTAGCCTGCCATCTCCGCCGCAAGGGTGAACGGTGCCGAGCACCGCCGCTTTGCGGCCCTTGATCCGGGGCTTGCAGGGGTCAGGCGGCGCCTGCGTCGACCAATTGGGTGGCGATGTCGAGGAAGACCTTGGCCTGGGCGCTCCCGGGCTGTGCGGCCACGATCGGTGTGCCATTGTCGCCCGCCAGGCGCACATCGAGATGCAGCGGCACTTCGCCCAGCAGCGGCACGTTCAGCTTCTTCGCTTCCTGCGCCACGCCGCCATGGCCGAAGACATGTTCCTCATGACCGCAGTTGGAGCAGATATGGGTCGACATGTTCTCGATCATCCCCAGCACCGGCACGTTCATCTTGCGGAACATGTCGATGCCTTTGCGCGCATCGATCAGGGCCACGTCCTGCGGGGTGGAGACCACGATGGCGCCGTCCACATGGGTTTTCTGCGCCAGCGTCATCTGCACGTCGCCGGTGCCCGGCGGCAGATCGACGATCAGCACATCCAGCGTGCCCCATTGCACCTGCAACAGCATCTGCTGCAGCGCGCCCATCAGCATCGGGCCGCGCCAGATCACCGCCTGGTCCTCGCCGGTCATCAGCCCCATTGACATCATGGTGACGCCGTGGTTGCGCAGCGGCAGGATGGTCTTGCCGTCGGGGCTGGCGGGCCGCCCGCTCACCCCCAGCATTCTGGGCTGGGAAGGGCCGTAAACATCCGCATCAAGCAGCCCCACCTTGCGCCCCTGCATCGCCAGCGCACAGGCGATATTGGTCGATACGGTGGACTTGCCGACGCCGCCCTTGCCCGAGGCCACCGCCAGGATCCGCGCCACGCCCGGCACCTTCTGCGGTGCTTGCTGCTGCGGCTGGGCGGCTTTCTTTGGCTTCAGGTCCGGCGGTGCCTTCTCGGAATGGGCGGTCAGCATGGCGGAGACCTTCTCCACCCCCGGCAGCGCCGCCACAGCCGCATCGGCCCGGTCCCGCACCGGGCCATAGGCCTCGGATTTGCCGGGATCGATCTCCAGCACAAAGCGGACGGTGCTGCCTTCAACGGTGACCGCACGGGCGACGCCCGCGCTGACGATGTCACTTCCGCTGGCGGGATCGGTGATGGTTCTGAGCGCCTCAAGGACGGTTTCACGGGTGACGGTCACGCCGGTCTCCTGTTGCTGGTCATGTCTTGCGCCCGTTGTGGCGTAATTCAGCGCCGCATGCCAGCCATCCACTGGCAGGAGTTTGTTTTAGCGCATCCTGGAGTCAGCTTTTGCGCTTGCGGGCGTAGCCGGAGCAGGGCGGAAGGCTTGCGCCAAACGCAGCGGCG
>NZ_JBHUPT010000010.1:0-27879 GCF_049056525.1 Leisingera coralii
CGCAGATGCGCGGCGCCGGGCCCAACGGGAGGAGGCCCCCTGGGGGCCGGACGACGGGCGGGAGGCCCCCGTCAGCTGGCCAGTGCGACCCCGGCAGAGTTCATCACCGCGCCGATGCGGCGGCCGGTGTCCACCATGCGGTTGGAGAAGCCCCATTCGTTGTCATACCAGCTGACGACCCGCACCAGCCCTTCGGCGGTGACTGCGGTCTGTGCCGCGGCAAAACAGCTGGAATGCGGGTCATGGTTGAAATCGACCGAGACCAGCGGGTCGTCCTCATAGGACAGGATACCGGCCAGCCCGTTTTCCGCTGCCGCCTTTACAGCGGCATTGACAGCCTCAGCCGTGGCAGGACGCTCCGGCACAAAACTCAGATCCACCACCGAGACATTGGCCGTGGGCACCCGGATCGCCGAGCCTTCCAGCCGCCCCTTCAGATGCGGCAGCACCTCGGAGATCGCCCGTGCGGCGCCGGTGGAGGTGGGGATCATCGACAGCGCGGCGGCGCGGGCGCGGTACAGGTCCTTGTGGCTGGTGTCATGGGTCGGCTGGTCGCCGGTATAGGCGTGGATCGTGGTCATGTAGCCGGTTTTGATGCCAAAGGCCTCATCCAGCACCTTAGCCAGCGGCGCCAGGCAGTTGGTGGTGCAGGAGGCGTTGGAGACGATGACATCGTCCGCCGTCAGATCCATATGGTTGACGCCGTAGACCACCGTGCGGTCGGCTTCCTTGCCGGGAGCAGAGATCAGAACCCGTTTGGAGCCGTTTTCCAGATGCCGCGCCGCCTGGTCCCGCGTTGTGAACAGGCCGGTGCACTCATAGGCGATATCCACGTCCTGCCAGGGCAGCTCCTCCGGATTGCGGATGGCGCTCAGCCGGATGCTGTGATGGTCGACCCGGATCAGGTCATCCGCCAGGAACACCGGCGTTTTCAGGCGCCCGTGCACACTGTCGTATTTCAGCAGATGCACCAGGGTTTCGGGTGGCGACAGATCGTTGACGGCCACCACTTCGATATCTTCCGCACCGCTTTCCAGCAGCGCCCGCAACACCCCGCGGCCAATCCGCCCAAACCCGTTGATTGCAATCTTCAATGTCATTCCTGATCTCCGGCTGTTGCACCGGACATCACTCCGGTATCGATAACGGTTGCGGTACCGATAGCGATAACGGAAGCGAAAATCAACCCCCGTACCGGCAGAGCGGCCCTTGCGGCTGCCGTCAAACTGCTGGAGCATGGGGGCATGACGAAGAAACTGCTGCTGAAAGACGTGGCCCGGCTGGCCGGTGTCAGCGAAATGACCGCCTCCCGCGCCCTGCGCGGTGCCCCTGATGTCTCTGCCAAGACCAAGGCAAAGATCGAGGAAATCGCCCGCACTCATGGCTATGTGCCGAACCGGATTGCCGGCTCCTTGTCCTCGCAATCGGTCAGCCTGGTTGCGGTGGTGGTGCCGTCGCTGAACAGCTTTGTCTTCCCGGAGGTGCTGTCGGGCATATCCGCGGTGCTCAAGGACAGTCCGCTGAAACCGGTGGTGGGGATCTCCGGCTATGATCTGGAGGAAGAGGAAAGCGTCATCCGCGAAATGCTGAGCTGGCGGCCGTCCGGGCTGATCGTGGCGGGGCTGGAGCATACCGAAGCCACCCGCCGGATGCTGCAGCAGGCCGATTGCCCGGTGGTCGAGGTGATGGATGTGGACGGTGACCCGGTGCGCCACTGCGTCGGCATCTCGCATCTGCAGGCAGGACGCGACATGGCGGCACAGATCCTGGACCGCGGTTACCGCAGGATCGGCTTCATCGGCACCAAGATGCCGCAGGACTTCCGCGCCCGCAAACGCTTCGACGGCTTCACCGACGGGCTGGCAGCCGAGGGGGTGACGCTTGCCGACCTGGAGCATTATTCCGGCGAAAGCTCGATCCGGACCGGCCGCCAGATGACCGCCCAGATGCTGGCACGCAGCCCGGAGCTCGACTGTATCTACTATTCCAGCGACGTGATGAGCGTCGGCGGGCTGATGCATTGCCTGGCTGCCGGGCTGACGGTGCCGGGTGATATTGCGCTGGCGGGTTTCAACAACCTGCAGATCCTGCAGGGCTTGCCGCAGCTGCTGGCCACGACAGACGCCTGCCGCCGCGAAATCGGTGAGCGTGCCGCAGGTATCATCCTGCAATCACGCCAGGCTGGCGGCACGGAGGGGCTGGTTTTCGACCGCCTGTGTCCGGCGATCAGCCTGGGCGAGACGCTCTGACCGTCTCCGAACTGCTGAAACCGGCAGCAGTTTCCGCCGAAAGGGCAGGGCAGCGGCGTTTGCGGCGCTTTTCGATGGCTTTGCGGCGCGCCTTGGGGCAGCCTGTAATCAGCCTGTAATCAGCCTGTTCAGTCAAGCCAACCGGAGAAGGAGCCCTGATGCCCCAGTACAACGACATGTTCGAACTATCCGTCGCGGATATGGAGCTGATCGAAACTGCCTTGCAGACCACCCGGGACACGTTGTCAGAGGCGCTTCCCGCGGCGGGCAGCAGCCAGGAGGATACGCTGCGGCGTATTCATGAGCTTCTGGGCCGGCTGCACAATCAGAAGATCTTCTACTACCCCAAGGACAAGGTCTACGTCAGCGGCTGACACTGTGCCGGAATGAAAAAGCGCTCCCCGCGGGACGGAGAGCGCTGCAGCCTGGCAAAAGGCCTGTTCTTACATTGCCGCCTTGAACAGCTGGGCGAGGTTTTCCTCGGTCAGCTCAATCGGATTGCCGCCGCAGGAGGGGTCGATGATCGCGCCCTTGACCAGCTCGGGGATCGCCGCCTCGGTGACGCCCAGGTCCGACAGCCCGCGCGGGATGCCCAGCGAGTCGTTCAGCTCCTGCACGAAGCTGCGGAAACCGTCAAAACCGCCCTCGATGCCCAGATACGCCGCCGCCATGTTGAAACGGTCCGCAATCACGGAGGCGTTGAACTCCAGAACGCTGGGCATACAGACCGCGTTGGTGGTGCCGTGGTGGGTGTTGAAATGGGCGCCGATCGGGTGGCTCATGGCGTGGATTGCGCCAAGGCCCTTCTGGAAGGCGGTGGCGCCCATTGCGGCTGCCGACATCATCTGCGCACGGGCTTCGATATCGGTGCCATCGGCATAGGCGCGGGGCAGGTAGTCCTTGACCAGCCGCATGCCCTCCAGCGCGATGCCTTGGGACATCGGGTGGTAATGGGGGCTGCTGAACGCCTCGACGCAATGGGCAAAGGCGTCCAAACCGGTGCCCGCGGTGATGAACTTGGGCATGCCGACGGTCAGCTCGGGATCGCAGATCACTACAGTGGGCAGCACTTTGGGGTGGAAGATGATCTTCTTCTGGTGAGTGACGGAGTCGGTGATCACCGAGGCGCGGCCAACCTCGGAACCGGTGCCTGCGGTGGTCGGCACCGCGATGATCGGCGCGATGGCGTCCGCATCGGCGCGGATCCACCAGTCGCCGATGTCCTCGAAGTCCCACACCGGGCGGGTCTGGCCCGCCATGAAGGCGACCATCTTGCCCAGGTCCAGGCCCGAGCCGCCGCCAAAGGCGATCACCCCGTCATGGGCGCCCGCCTTATAGGCGGCAACACCGGCGTCCAGGTTCTTCTCATTCGGGTTCGGGTCGACCTCGGAGAACATGCCGCGGCCCAGACCCGCGGCCTCCATGATGTCCAGGGTCGATTGGGTGACGGGCAGATCCGCCAGCCCCTTGTCGGTGACCAGCAGCGGCTTCTTGATGCCGGCTGCCGCACAGGCATCGGCCAGTTCCTTGATCCGGCCTGCGCCGAATTTGATTGCGGTCGGGTAGGACCAGTTTCCAACGAGAGACATGATGGTTTTCCTTTGATGCAAGTGGCCCGCCCCGGGAGGAGAAACGGGGCGGGCGGGGCCGTCCGTCAGCCGGTCACCTTCTTCAGGTGGTAGGACTTCGGACGGGTCAGATTGTGATAGCCGATGACCGAGAGGCCGCCGCCGCGGCCGGTATCCTTGCAGCCGGTCCAGCACAGGCCCGGATCCAGGTAATCGGCGCGGTTCATGAAGACGGTGCCGGTCTCG
Organism: Leisingera coralii; assembly: GCF_049056525.1. NCBI lineage: Bacteria > Pseudomonadati > Pseudomonadota > Alphaproteobacteria > Rhodobacterales > Roseobacteraceae > Leisingera > Leisingera coralii. The sequence continues at coordinate 4,064 of NZ_JBHUPT010000010.1, forward strand.
ATTTGATCCCCGACGCGCTGCGCCCGCTCGACATCCTTGGTCCAGAGCGAGGCGGTGAGGCCGAAGTCGCTGTCGTTCATCAGCTCAATGGCTTCCTCGTCGGAGGACACCTTCATGATGCCGACGACCGGGCCAAAGCTTTCCTCGCGCATCACCCGCATGTCGTGGGTCACGTTGGTCAGGATCTGCGGCGTGAGGTAGGCGCCGCCATCATCCTCGGCGAAGGTCTCGATATGCGCCACCGCGCCCGCTTCAACCGCCTCGGCGATCTGGCCGCGCACTTCATTGGCAAAGCGCACATTTGCCATCGGGCCGATGGTGGTTTCCGCGTCCAGCGGGTTGCCCAGCTTGTAGCCCTTGACGATGGCAATCGCCTTCTCCAGGAAGGCGTCATAGAGGCTTTCATGCACATAGATCCGCTCGATGCCGCAGCAGCACTGGCCGGAGTTGAACATGGCGCCGTCGATCAGCGTGTCCACTGCCGCGTCCAGGTCGGCATCTTCCATCACATAGCCCGGATCCTTGCCGCCAAGCTCGGTGCCGACACCGGTAAAGGTGCCCGCAGCCGCCCGTTCCATCGCCTGGCCGCCGCCAACCGAACCGGTGAAGTTCACGAAGTTGAAGGCCTTGCGGGCAATCAGCTCCGAGGTGGTATCGTGATCCAGGAAGACATTCTGGAACACATCTTCCGGCACGCCCGCGGAATGGAAGGCCTGCGCCATGCGCTCGCCGACCAGCAGGGTCTGGGTCGCGTGTTTCAGCACCACCGCATTGCCGGCAATCAGCGCCGGGGCCACGGTGTTGATTGCGGTCATATAGGGGTAGTTCCAGGGGGCGACCACAAAGACCACGCCATGGGGCAAGCGCTTGATATAGCGTTTGAAGGTCTCGTCCTCGCCAACCTCGATATCCGCCAGCGCCTCTTCGGCGATCTTGGCCATGTGGCTGGCACGCTCGTTGAAGCCGCCGAACTCGCCGCCATAACGCACCGGGCGGCCCATCATCTGCGCCAGTTCCGGCACGATCTCGTCATTCATCGCGCCAACAGCGGCAACACCCGCCATCACCAGATCAATGCGCTCCTGCAGCGGCCGTGCCGCCCAGGCTGCTTGCGCCGCCCGTGCCCGCTCTGCCGCGGCAAAGGCGTCCTCGCGCGACAGCACCTCGCGCTCCGCAAAAACCGATCCGTCAATCGGTGAGATGCATTTCAATACCTGGCCCATCGCCATTCACTCCATTCAGAAAGGGCAAAGCCCTCTTCATCTTTCCGAAAATACTCGGGGGTTTGGGGCAGCGCCCCAATCCGGCCGCACCTGGATCACGCCCGCTCAAACCCGCGGGCGATCTCGTAGTCGGTAACCACCCGGTCGAAATCCTCGATCTCCACTTCCGCGGCGCGCACGTAGTGATCCACCACGTCATCGCCCATCGCCTTGCGCAGCATCTCCGATCCCTTCAGCGCCGCCGCCGCATCGCGCAGGGTGCCCGGTATCATGCCAGTGTCACCCTGGTAGACATCGCCCTTGGCCGGGGCTTGCAGCTCCAGGCTTTCCTCGATGCCCGCAATCCCGGCCGCCAGCATGCCCGCCATCGCGAGGTAGGGGTTCATGTCGGAGCCCGGAATCCGGCATTCGACCCGGATTGCCTTGGTCCCGTCGCCGCACAGCCGGTAGCCGGCAGTACGGTTGTCCACCGACCAGATGATGCGGGTGGGTGCAAAGGTGCCCTTCATGAAGCGCTTGTAGCTGTTGATATAGGGCGCCATGAAAGCGGTGTAGTCGGGCGCGTATTTCAGCAGACCGGCCATGTAGCTCTTCATCAGCGCCGACATGCCCAGTTCGTCGCTCTCGTCAAAGAACGCGGGCTTGCCGTCCTGCCACAGCGACTGATGCACGTGGGAGGAGGAGCCGACCTTATCGTGGCTCCACTTCGGCAGGAAAGTCACCGCGTGACTCTGCTGCTCGGCGATTTCCTTCACCGCGTGCTTGGCGATGGTGTGGTATTCCGCCGTTTCCATCGCCGCGGCGTATTTGATGTTGAGCTCCTCCTGGCCGGTCTCCGCCTCGCCCTTGGAGTTCTCGATCGGCAGCCCCGCATCCCACAGGTGGTTGCGGATGGGGCGCATCACATGCTCCTCGCGGGTGGTCTGCAGGATGCTGTAATCCTCGTTGTAGCCTGAGATCGGCGCCAGGTCGCGGAAGCCCGATTTGCGGATCTCGTCAAAGCTTTTCTCGAACAGGAAGAACTCCAGCTCGGTGGCGCACATCGCTTCATAGCCCATCGCCTTGAGCCGGTTCACCTGTTTCTTCAGGATCGCGCGCGGCGAGTGGGAGACTTCCTCATGGGTGTGGTGATCGAGCACATCGCAAAGTACCATCACGGTGCCCTCCAGCCATGGCACCGGACGCAGGGTGGAAAGGTCCGGCTTCATCACATAGTCGCCATAGCCCCGCTCCCAGCTGGTCGAGGCATAGCCGTCCGGCGTCGCCATCGCCAGGTCGGTGGCCAGCAGGTAGTTGCAGCAATGGGTTTCCTCCCAGGCGCCATTCACGAAATGCTTGGCATGGAAGCGCTTGCCCATCAGGCGGCCCTGCATGTCCACAAGGCAGACCAGAACGGTGTCAACGGTGCCATCGGCAACCTGGTCCTTAAGAGTGTCGAAGGAGAGCATGAGCGGCCCTTTGTCTGTTGCGCGCAAAACTTTTCCTCAAAAGTTTTGGCAAATTCCTTGAGTAAGGAATTTGGCCCGCTGCGGCGCAGGCCAAATTCCGTTTTCAACCGGAGCTTCAGCCGTAGCGGTAGGGGCGGCCGGCTTTCTGCATGTCAGCGTTATACTTCTTGAAGATCTCCACAACCTTCGCCTTGGTCTCGGATTCGGCTGCGATCTCATCCCAGAACTTCACGGCCGCGTCTTCGACCTGCTGCCATTCGTTGTCCGGAATGGTGGTCAGCTTCATCTTGTCGCCGTTCACGCGCAAGGACGCTTCGCCGCCCCAGTACCACCACTGGCGGTAATAATGCGACTGGTCGCAGCAGACGCGGAACAGGGTCTGCAGGTCTTCCGGCAGTTCGTTCCAGCGGCCCTGGTTGGCAAAGAACGACCCCGCCCAGGCACCGGAGATGTTGTTGGTCAGGAAGTAGTCGGTCACATCAGCCCAGCCGACGGTGTAGTCTTCGGTGATGCCGGACCAGGCGATGCCGTCCAGCTCGCCGGTCTGCACCGCGACCTCGATGTCTTCCCAGGGCAGGGTAACCGGCACCACGCCGAACTGCGCCAGGAAGCGCCCCGCGGTCGGGAAGGTGAAGACGCGCTTGCCCTTCAGGTCTGCCAGCGAATTGATAGGGTCTTTGGTGGCAAAGTGGCAGGGGTCCCAGGCGCCCGCAGAGATGTGCTTGACGCCAACCTTGGAGTATTCCGCGTCCCAGATCTCGTTCAGGCCGTACTGGTTGAACAGCACCGGCACGTCCAGCGAGTAACGCGAGGCAAAGGGGAAGTAACCGCCGAACACGGTCACCTCGGTGGGCGAGGCCATGGAGTCGTCGTCCGACTGCACCGCGTCGATGGTGCCGCGCTGCATGGCGCGGAACAGCTCGCCGGTAGGGACCAGCTGGTCGGCATAATAAAGCTCGATCTGCATCCGGTCGCCGGCGATCTTGTTGAACATGTCGATGGCGGGTTTCACCACGTGTTCGGCCAGCGCCGCACCTGCATAGGTCTGCATCCGCCATTTGATGGTGGACTGGGCCAGTGCCGGGGTGGCCAGCGGTGCCGCCATGGCGCCAACGCCCGCGGTCTGCAAAAACTTACGTCTTGTTGTCATGTCTTCCTCTCCTCTGTTGAACTTAAATCAATGCCCGTGCCCGCAGGGCGCCAGGTTTCTGAACCCTTCGCGGAGCCGTTGCGGTGCATTCTCACGAAGGATGTCGCCATGCGCGAGCACGACGGTTTCCGGTTTCCAATCGAGCATCCGGGAGAGAGCTTTGCGCAGCTTGTCCCGGTTGCCCGAAAAGGAGAACCAAATGTCGATCGGCATCTTGCCATTGGGGGCCAGGATGCCCGCCGCCCAGGCCAGGGGCCGCACCCAAAGCGGCAGCGTCTTGCTGGGCATGTTCTCGATCAGGTCGGTCAGCACCAGCACCTTGGAGCGCTTGTGGAAGAAGACGACCTCGGTGTGGACCTTGCTGCCATGCACGATCAGCTGGTCGAGATCATCGGCCCATTGCGGATCTGCGCTGTCTTGCAGGTCGCGGTCGAAATGAACCTCCACGCCCTGCTTCCTGGCCCGCGCGCGCACATTGGGCGAGGCCCAGGCGATGGCCTGCGGACAGGCGTCAGCCCACTCCGCGATATAGGCGTAGTGAATCCAGTTCGGCGACACCAGGTGGCGGATGCGCCCCAGCGTCTCCAGCTCTGCGGCCAGTTCCTTGCTGTACTGGATCGGCGAGTGCAGGAACAGATCGCCGTTGGCCAGCCGGATAACGGTCATCCGGGTTTGGAAGGGGATCTTGTAGAACTGGATCGTTGGTCCGTCCACGATCCAGATATCCGGCCCCAGCGCCTGCAGCATGGTCTTATTTTCCATAGACATACTCCGGCAGCCACAGGGCGATTTGCGGGAACATCATGATCAGGGCCAGCGCCAGCACCATCACTGCGGCAAAGGGGATGATCGAGACATAAATGTCCTTCAGCCCGATCTCCGGCGGCGCCATCGCACGCATCAGGAACAGGTTGTAGCCGAAGGGCGGCGTCATATAGGCGATCTGGGTGGTGATGGTGTAAAGCACGCCGTACCAGATCAGGTCGAAGCCAAGCGCCCCCACCAGCGGCACATAGAGCGGAGCCACGATCACCAGCATCGCGGTGTCATCCAGGAAGGTGCCCATCACGATGAAGCTCAGCTGCATCAGGATCAGGATCATCCACGGGCTGAGGCCCAGCTTGGTGGTGAACAGATCCTCGATCGCCTTGACCGCGCCCAGGCCGTCAAAGATCGCGCCAAAGGCCAGCGCCGCCAGGATGATCCACATGAACATGCAGGAGATGCCAAGGGTAGAGCGCACCGAGGTTTCGAACACGTCCTTGTTCATCCGGCCCTTCAGCACCGCGGCGATGAAGGCGGTCATCGCACCGATGGCCGAGCTTTCCACCAGCGAGGTCCAGCCGTTCACGAAAGGCACCATCATCGCGGCGAAGATCGCCAAAGGCAGCACGCCGGAGAACAGCAGGCGGTATTTTTCCTTCATGAACACGTCCTTGTAGAACATCGCGTTCTTGCGGGTCAGGAAGGAGAGGAGGCCGAGAGCCAGCGCCACGCCAAGCGCGGGCTTGGTCTCCATGGCGCCGGTCAGGATCAGCAGCGGCACCAGCACCAGCGTGCCGAGGGTGATGTAGTTCAGGCGCAGCGGGTGGTCGGTGATCTGCTCATATTCCGCCAGGTCCTCGGGGTGCATTGCGGGGCCAAGATGCGGCTGCATCCGGGCGCGGACGTAGATGTAGATGATGAACATGGTGGCCATCAGCAGGCCCGGGATCACACCGGCCAGCCACAGCTGCCCCACCGGCTGGCGCGCGATCATCGCATAGAGCACCAGCACCACCGAAGGCGGCACCAGAATGCCCAGCGAAGAACCCGCCTGAATTGTGCCGGTCACCAGGATCTTGTCATAGCCGCGGCGCAAAAGCTCCGGCAGCGCAATGGTGGCGCCGATGGCCATGCCGGCAACAGACAAGCCGTTCATCGCCGAGATCAGGACCATCAGGCCGATGGTGCCGATGGCGAGGCCACCTTTCACCGGCCCCATCCAGACGTGGAACATCCGGTAAAGGTCGTCGGCAATCTTCGATTCCGACAGCACGTAGCCCATGAAGATGAACATCGGCAGCGTCAGCAGCGGATACCACTTCATCAGCTTCATCGCGGCGGAGAAGGGGATCTCCACCCCGCCGGTGCCCCACAGCAGCATGCCGGCAACCGCGCCGACAAAGCCGATGGCGCCAAACACCCGCTGGCCGGTCATCAGCATGAGCATCATGCCGGCGAACATGACGATAGCAATCCATTCGTAGGACATCAGATTTCAACTCCGCGCAGGCGTCCGATATCCCGGAACAGTTCGGCAAGGCATTGCAGCAGCATCAGGAAGACGCCGAAGCACAGGATTGTTTTGACGGGCCACAGGAACGGCCGCCAAGCGGTGGAGCTGCGCTCCAGATAGCCGAGCTTTTCACCGGCGGCCGTGGGGCCTTCGGTCACAAGCGTCTTCAGCAGGTCCCAGAAGAACTGGACCGGCTCCAGCCCGAAATAGCCCAGGGAATAGGCCGTGGAGCTGAGCGCGCCGTACATCAGGATCACCAGGTAGGTGATCAAGAACAGCACCGTGAAGGCATCGACCATCGCCTTGGTTTTCGTCGACCAGGCGCCATAAAACAGGTCCATCCGCACATTCGATCCCATCTGGATCGAATAGGGCCCGCCCAAAACGTAATAGGCCACCATCACGAACTGCGCGGTTTCCAGCGTCCAGAGCGACGGGTTGAAGAAGGTCTTGGAGACCGACGACCACAGCAGCACCCCGATCAGGGCAAAGATCAGGTACATGGCAAAGCGGCCGATAAAGCGGTTCATCGCGTCGATGCCGCGGACATAGGCCCGGATTATTCTAGGCATCAGGCCCTCCCTCTGCCGCCAACGCGGCCAGGGCCGGACGCAGCAATGTCAGCATTTCTTCTGCCATGGCCTCTTCCTGTTCCGGCGTTGCCACCAGATCATTGCGGATTTCGATCATCACATTGGCCAGCCCATGCGCCAGCCCGTGAAGCTTCAGCGAATGGGTCACCCCGTCTGCCGGCCCATAGGGCTCGTTGCGCTCCACCCGGCGGTGCGGCAGGGCAGGGGCCGCTGCCAGCATCGCGTCCGCCAGGCGGCTGTCATCGTCATGCAGGATGCCGATTTCGACCGCGCGGTGCTGGCCGAAATATACGGGCGTGAAGCTGTGCATGGTTACCAGGATGGTTTCCTGCCCGGCATCCTTGCGTGCCTGAATTACGTCGGAGACGGTCCTGCAGAATGGCACATAGACCGTGTCCACCCGTTCCTGCCGGTCCTCCGCGCTCAGCCCGAAATTGCCCGGCACAGCAACCAGTTCGGATTTTTCCGGCATGGCGCTGGCGGCCTCGGGCGGGCGGTTGCAGTCATAAACCAGCCGCGACACCGTACTGGCCACCAGCGGCGCATCCAGCGCCCGGGACATATGCAGGGCCACCGCCCGCGCGCCCGGATCCCAGGCGGCATGGCTCAGCCGGTCCTCGGCACGCAGCCCCAGCCCGTTGTACCGGGCCGGAATATTGCTGGAGGCATGCTCGCACAGGAGCAGGACCGGGCTGGTGCCCTCACGGTTCACCACCTCCACTGTTTCCCCCAAAGCGTGAGAATCGCTCTCTCGCATATGCCGCCTCCCTGCGATTTGGAAAAATGTTTCCATGAAGAGATATTTGTGTCAATATCTTTTCATGATCGGTTCCGGACAGAGATTCCTGAAACTTTCTTTTCAGGCTGGATCCGGGTAGGAAAGTGTCTGTTCAAACGCAGGGAAGCGCCGTTGTCGAAACCGCAAGCCACAGTTCGCGAGCTGATCCGCGAGAATTATTCCTCGCTCACCCAATCCGAGCGCAAATTCGCGAATTTGCTGCTGGAAAACTATCCTGCGGCAGGTCTGGCCTCGATCACCATTGTCGCAGGCAATGCCGAAGTCTCCACGCCGACGGTGGCCCGGATGGTGCAGAAGCTGGGCTTCAAGGGCTATCCGCAGTTCCATCAGGCGCTGCTGAAAGAACTGGAGGCCAAAGTCTCCGGCCCCACAAAACGGCGCGACAACTGGGCGTCCGAGGCACCCGAAGGCCACTTGCTGAACAGATTTGCACAGGCCGTCACCGACAACCTGCAGCAGACGTTTTCCAATATAGACTCGGCCCAGTTCGATGCCGCCGTCCGCCAGCTCGCCAATACCGAAGGGCGGCTTTATGTCGTCGGCGGCCGCATCACCCGGGCGCTGGCGGATTACGCCTTCACCCACTTCCAGGCGATCCGGCAGCGGGTCACCCATATGACCTCCTCCTCCGCGACCTGGCCGCATTACGTGCTCGACATGGTCGAGGGCGACACGCTGCTGATGTTTGACGTGCGCCGGTACGAGACCAACTTGCAGCGGCTGGCGGAACTTGCCTCGGAACGCGGGGTGAAGATCGTGCTGGTCACCGACCAATGGGCCAGCCCGATCGCCTCGGTTGCCGAACACACCTTCAACTGCTGGGTCGAGATCCCGTCGGCCTGGGACTCCAACATCGCCACCATGATGCTGCTGGAGGCGATGATCGCCGCCACCCAGGAGGAAAGCTGGGACAAGACCAAGGACCGATATGACCGCCTGGATGAGCTGTTCGACATGACCCGGCTGTTCCGCAAGTTCTCCTGATCCGGCCCGGTCTGAACTGACCTGCCGCATGGACTTTGGCGGCGGCTTGCGCCTTACTGGTCAGGGTGCGGCCTGCCGCAGGGCAGGGCGCCTGGCCGGTTTCTTTCAGGCAGGAGTATTCATATGCGATTTTCCCGAATTCTGACAGCTGCCGTGGTTGCGGCGCTTGTTGCAGCGCCCGCCGCGGCCAACCCGCTCAGCCGTATTCTGGCCAAGTCCGGGCTGACGCCGCAGGACACCAACCTCATGCGCGAGGCAGAGCAGGCGCTGCTGGCCGAGGCGCAGGGCGGCACAGGCAAACGGGCCAAGTGGAGCAACCCGGACAGCGGAGCGCAAGGAGAGGTCCGGGTGGCCGGCAAGGAGGGCGACTGCGTGCTGTTGCAGCATCAGGCCTTCCTCAAGGACAGCCAGGACCCCAAGCAGGTCCGCCGCAAGTTCTGCCCCTCCGGCGGGGACTGGCTGCTGTCGCAGTGATCCGCCTCAGCCGCGTCCTTGCCGCACAGCCCGGGCGGCGCTAAGCAAGGTGCAGTATTCTTCATATTTTTCAAGAACGAGGCACCCATGTCCGAGATCACCCGCAAGCACACTGGCCAGCGCATGAGCCAGATCGTCACCCATGGCGATACCATCTACCTGGCCGGCCAGGTCGGCACCGCCGGTGCCAGTGTGGAACAGCAGACCAAGGATTGCCTGGACAAGATCGAGGCGCTGCTGGCCGAGGCAGGCAGCGACAAGACCCGCATCCTGCAGACGGTGATCTGGATCGCCGACATGAAGGATTTTGCCGAGATGAACGCGGTCTGGGACGCCTGGGTGCCCGAAGGCCACGCCCCGGCGCGGGCCTGCGGAGAGGCCAAGCTGGCCCGCGAGGATCTGCTGGTCGAATTCATCGTTACCGCTGCCAAGGCCTGAGCGCTGCAGCGCGAGCAAATGGGCGGGCCATTGGCCCGCCCTTTCTTTTTCGTGTTCCGCCGCAGGGCAGGCTCAGGACTTCAGCGCCAATGTCCCGCCCGCTGCCCGATTCACGTGCAACAGAGCGTGCTTTTAGTCCAGCGCCATCGCAGCCTTGCGGATCGCCGCCTCGGTCTGCTCCAGGTCCTCTTCCGTCAGCGCCAGGCTCGGGTAGGTCTTGCCCGGCGATTTGAAGATGCCTTCCTCGCGCAGCACCGCGTTATAGCGCTTGGTGCGTTCGGCATCGCCTGCCTGGGTGTCGCGGTAGTCCCGCACCTTGGCACCGGTAAACACCACCTCGAACAGCGACGGCTCACCGACGATCTGGAACGGCACCCCGGCTTCTTCCAGCGCAGCACTGGTCGCCTGCATCAGCCGCTTGCCGGTGCTGTTCAGGTGGTCATAAGCCCCGTCGCGGCGCAGCACCTCCATGGTCTTGAGGCCCGCAACAGCGGCCACCGGGTTGCCCGACAGTGTGCCCAGCTGCATCAGCCAGCCCTCGGCGCCGACCTGCGCCTTGTCGAAATGCCGCATGATATCGGCGCGGCCCACGATGGCCGCCAAGGGGAAGCCGCCGCCGATCACCTTGCCCAGGGTCGCCAGGTCCGGGGTCACGCCATACAGCTCCTGTGCACCGCCATAGGAGAAACGGAAGCCCGTCACCACCTCGTCAAAGATCAGCAGGCTGCCGTGTTTCTGCGTTTCCTCGCGCAACAGCTCCAGGAAACCCGGCAGCGGCGGCACGATGCGCTGCAGCGGCTCGGCAATGATGGCGGCAATCTCGTGCCCATGCTCCGCCATCAGCTGCTTGATGTATTCAAAATCGTTGAACGGCGCGACCAGAACCTCGGCAGCCACAGATGGCGGAATGCCCGCACTGTCCGGGACCGCCTGCGGGAAGTTCACCCGCTTGGCGGGCGCCAGGCTCATCTGCGCCTCTGCCGACATGCCGTGATAGCCGCCCTCGAACTTCACGATCTTGGTGCGCCCGGTAAAGGCACGGGCCAGCCGGATCGCATACATATCCGCTTCGCCGCCGGTGGAGACATAGCGCAGCTGCTCGCCGCACGGCACCGCGCGGCAGATCTCCTCGGCCAGCTCGATCCCGCGGGCGTTGTTGGCAAAGAAGGTCATGCCCTTGGGCAGCTGCTCCAGCACCGCCTCCATCACCTCCGGATGCCCGTGGCCCAGCATCATCGGGCCGGAGCCGATCAGGTAGTCGATGTATTCCTTGCCGTCTTCGTCCCACACGCGGGAACCCTTGCCTTCGCGGATGACGATACCGGGGTCAAAGTTGCCGAAGCCGCCCGCGGGCAGCACCGCGCGGGCGCGGTCAATCCATTCAGCTTGGGTGAGGATCTTTTCCATGTCTCTTGTCCTGTTGAGGGCGGGTTGCCCATTGTAGGGAGTATTTTGACCAGAAAGTCAAAAATCAGCCGATCACAGCTGCGGGAGCCCCCAGGGCCTCCCGGTCAGGCCGCACGCCAAGCCCCGGGCCTTCGGGCGGCGCGATGCGGCCATTGCGTCTTTCCGGTCCTTCCGGCGCCAGCCGCGGGCTGACGTAATGGGACAGATCGCAGACGTTCAGCACGCGCAGCGGATCCGTGGATGCGCCCAGGTGCAGCAGCGCCGCGGTGGTAATGTCAGAGCCCCAGGTGTCCTCAATGCACATCTTGGCGCCCAGATGCAGGCACAGGTCGCGCGCCCGCCGCGACGCCGACAGCCCGCCGAATTTCGACAGCTTGATGGCCACCGCGTCCATCACACCCGCCGCATGGCCCGCCAGCAGCGATGCCGTGTCATGCGCGTTTTCATCCAGTTTCATCGGCAGCCCGCAGGCCGCCCGCACCCGCGCGCAATCCTCGATGGTGGCGCAGGGCTGTTCCAGCATGATGTCCAGATCCGCCACAGCCCGGCCCACGCGCGCGGCATCCAGCGAGGTGGCGCCGCAGTTCCAGTCGCCATAGACCAGCGGACCGTCTCCGACTGCCTCCCGCACCAGCCGCAGCCGTGCCACATCTTCCTGCCAGTCGCGGTCCGCACCCAGTTTCACCTGAAACTGAGTAATGCCGGACTCCTGCGCCTCGCGGGCAATGCGTGCCATCTCCTCCGGCGCGACGCAGGTTATCGAGTGATAAAGCGGCATATCCGCCTGCCGCTGCCCGCCCAGCAGCGCATGAAGCGGCAGGTTCGCCGCCTGCGCGGTCAGGTCCCACAGCGCGATGTCGATGGCGGACTTGGCATAGGGGTGCCCTTGCAGCCAGTGGTCGAGCTTGGCCATAACAGCCTCCGGCCCCACCGGATCAGCCCCCAGCAGCACCGGTGCCATTTCCTCGACCGCAGGCATCACGCCGCGGGCATAGGCGGGCAGGTAATGCGGGATCGGGCAGACCTCGCCCCAGCCGGTGAGCCCGGTATCGGTGTCCAGCGCCAGCACAACGCTTTCGACCGTGTCGCAGGTCTTGCCCTCGGCCATGTGATAGGCGGTGTGGCTGGTCAGTGGCACATGCCACAGGGAAATTCGGGTGATCTTCATGCGCTTGTCCCCAAGTCGGATTTCTTCAACAGATCGTCCCCGCGCCAGAAGGCTGCCGCCAGCAGCGGGCCGGGCACCATATCAATGGCGTGTTTCTGGTGCGGCGCGTGGTGGATGGTGTCGCCGGGACCCGCGTCCCGCGCCGGGCAGCCCTCGGAATGAAACCGGGCCTGGCCTGCGAGGATCAGATAGGTCTCTTCCGGCGCGTGCGAGTGCTCGCCGTAGTGCTGCCCGGCGCCCCAATAGCCGATGGACAGCCGCATCTCTTCGCTTTGATACAGCCCCTCGGGCGAGATCAGGTTGACCCAGCCGTAATTGTCCAGCCACTCGCGGGTGAAGCCGTCGGCCTCGGTATAGGTCTGTTGCCAGCGCAGGCGCGGCAGGGCAGAGGCCAGTGCGGCCACTGCAGGCGCAGTCGCCTTGCTGACCTGCCTGCCGGCATCCGCTAGCTCTTCAATTTTATCGCAGACCGGCAGCCGGCGCGGCTCCACCTGCAGCACCGGCAGGTTCCGCATCCGCGCGGCGAACCAGTCCAGCCCTTCAGTCCGGGCAGCAAGCTGTGTCAGTTCAGTGAGCAGCCGCGCGGGCATCACACTAGCCTCCGTAAACCGCAACCGGATCCCCCAGCGCGCCGTCCTCGGGCGTCACGCCAAGGCCGGGCAGGGAGGGCGGCACCGCAACGCCGCGGTCATTCCGCGCGCCCTGGCCGGGGACCGGATCCACATCCAGATGATAGTGGCACAGCCAGCTTGCCAGCCGGTTTGCTTCGGGAGTCGCAGCTGCCAGATGGATCGCCGCGGTATCCGCCAGCGCCGAGCCGCCCACATCTTCGATATGCATCTGCCAGCCCACTGATACGCCAAAGTCGCGGATCTGCCGGGCCTTGGTCAGCCCGCCAACGCGGTTGGGCTTCACCTTCACACCCTCGCAGGCGCCGCGTTTCCAGGCCTGCAGATGGTCGCCGAAGGTATGCAGGCATTCGTCCAGCATGATCGGGTTGGACACGCGCGCCGCCACATGGGCGCATTGATCCAGCGTCTCGCAGGGCTGTTCCACCCAGTCGCGGGCCTTGACCGAGTTCAGCACCTCGACCGCCACGCCGGGCTGCCAGGCGCGGTTCACGTCAAAGGTCACCTTGTGCCCCTTGGGCAGCCCTTCGGAGATCGCCTCGATCCGATCGACATCCAGGCCGATGTCGGTGCCGCCCACCTTGGCAGAATGCACGGTATAGCCTTTTTCCGCAGCACGGGCGATCAGCGCCAGCATCTCCTCCGGGCTGCCGGTGGAGATCGACGAGTTCACCAGCACCGGCGCCGCCTCAGCCCCGCCCAGCAGCTGCCACAGGGGCAGGCCGGAGGCCTTGCCCAGGATATCCCAGCAGGCCATGTCGATGGGTGATTTCACATAAGGGTGTCCCGGCAGCTGCACGTCCATCACCCGGTTCACATGCTCCAGGCTGCGCGGGTCCAGCCCGATCAGGGCGGGGGCCAGCGTTTCGATCCCGGCCCGGATCCCCGGCCCATGCGCGGGCAGGTAGGTATGCCCCCAGGGGCAGCCCTCACCCCAGCCGGTGACGCCCTCATCGGTGTCGATGCGCACGAAAGTGCTGTCGAGCTTCTCGAACTTCAGCCGCCCGCCCGACAGGTAGTAGGGCTCGGTCAGCGGCATATCGAGCTGGTAGACGGTGATGCGGGTGATTTTCATGCGGTGCCTCCAAATTCTGCCACCGGCGCACCGAGGCTCTCAAAATCAGGCGTCACTCCCAGTCCCGGCGTGTCCGGCGCGTACAGCTTGCCGTTCTCTGCCCAGGCGCCGCCGATGCCGGTGGAGCGGGTGTTGTAGTTCATCAGGTCGGTGGTGTTGTGCAGGTATTCCGCCGACGTGGTGGCCGCGAAATGCGCCAGCGTCGCGCTGGCAATCTCGCCGCCCCAGGTGTCCTCGGCCACCACCGGCAGGCGGTTCTCGACCAGATAGTCCCGCACCCGGCGCGCCTTGGAGATGCCGCCGAGGTTGGAGATCTTCAGGCAGACAAGATCAGCGCCGTGATCGGCAACGATGCGCTGGGCGGCGTGCATGCCGGTCACGCATTCATCCAGTTTCATCGGCAGGTCGGTGCGCATCCGCACCTGCTGGCATTCCTCATACGTCCTGCAGGGCTGTTCCAGGATGTAGTCGAGGTCCCTGGTGGCCCGCGCCACCCGCAGCGCGTTGTCGACCCGCCAGCCCTGATTGGCATCGGCCATCGCCTTTTCGCCCGGCTTCAGCAGCGGCACGGTGGCGCGGATGCGGTCGATGTCCGCCGCCCAGTCGCCGCCCACCTTGACCTGGAACTGGCGGTAGCCCTGCGCCCGGTAACGGTCCATCTCGGCGATGGTTTCCTCGGTGCCCTTCTGTGGCGCCACCCGGTACATCGGCGCGCCATCGGTCAGCTTGCCGCCCCACAGCCGCCACAGCGGCGCATCCAGCGACTGGCCCAGAATGTCCCAGCAGGCGGCATCAAACGGGCCCTTGGCATAGCCATGCCCCTGCACGAGGTGGTCCATGATCCGTTCGATCCGGGCCGCATCGCGCGGGTCCTCGCCGATCAGCGCAGGCGCCACTAGGCGCGCAAGCGCCGGCACACCTTCGGAATGCGCCACCATGTAGTTCTCGCCGCAGGGGGTGAACTCGCCGCAACCCTGCAGGCCCGCATCGGTGTCGATCACCACAACCGAAGCTATGGCAGTTTCAATGGCATTGCCCGCGCCCCAGACATAGGCGCCGCCGGCATACGGCAGGCCGGTCTGGAACACACGGATACGGGTGATCTTCATGTTTGGCGCTCCTGTTGCTCAGCCCGGGGACATTGCGGGATCATCCGCCAGCCCCTCGCCGCGCCAGAAGACGAAGCAGAGGATCGGATGCTCGTTGGTGATCATGGCATGGGGCTGGTTTGGCCCGTGCATCTTGGTATCGCCCGGCACCAGTCGGCGCACTTCTTCGCCCTTGGCCATGAAATCGGCGCTGCCGGAGAGGATGGTGTAAAGCTCCTCCGGCCCGTGCTGGTGCCAGGGGTAGTCCAGCCCCGGCCCCCAGTAGCCGATGGTCATCCGGCTCTGCAGCGAGTGGAAATGGCCGGTCGGCCCCACCAGCTCAAACCAGCCGAAGCGCTGCAGGAAGTCATGGCCGACTTCCTCCTCGGTATAGGTGAGGCGCCATTCCGCATGCGGTGCCAGCGCCATGATCGCCTGCTGCAGGGCACGGACCTCTACCTGCGCCGGGATGCCTTCGGCGGCAAAGCCCGGGTCCGATTGGACAAGTGCTGCGCCGGGCACCTGATGCCCCTCGCGGTCGGCCCAAGTGATGTCATCCGGCCAGGGCTGGAAGTCCGCCACCGCGGGCAGGGCGGCATGGAATGCCTTGGCGGCCTCCAGCGCCTGATCGAACAGGTCTTTGCTCATGGGATCACCACAATGTTTCCGGTGTGCTTCTTGGCGATGAAGGCAGCCTGCGCTTCCTTCAGCTGCTCCAGCGGGTAAGTCGCCGCCAGCGCCGGCCTGATCTCGTCCTTCTCGATGTAGGAGACCACATCCGTGAAGTTATGATGCGGTGTCACGGTCGAACCGGTAAAGGTCAGGTCGCGCAGATAGAAGGTGCGCAGGTCCATCTCTACCATCGGCCCGGCAATCGCACCCGAGCAGGTGTAGCGTCCGCCGCGCTCCAGCACGTCGATCAGCTTGGGCCACTGCGCGCCGCCGACCACATCGGCCACCACGGTCACCTTCTCATCGCCAAGGGCGGCCCGTAGGTTCTCCGGCGCGCGCGGCAGGATCAGGTCAGGGCCAAGCTCCGCCACTTCGGCGTGTTTGGCCTCGGAGGCCATCGCGATCACCCGTGCGCCGCGCCGTTTCGCCAGCTGGATCAGCGCGCCGCCAACCCCGCCGGAGGCACCGGGGATCAGCACAGTGTCACCAGCACCTACGCCCGCGCGGCTCAGCATCCCCTCAGCGGTGACATAGGAGCAGGAGAAGGTCGCCAGCTCCGCATCGCTGAGAGGGCTTTCGACAACTGCCACGCCGCGCACGTCTGCCTTGGTGTATTCGGCAAAGCCGCCATCGCACTCGGAGCCGAAGTAGCCGGCCTTGTCCTTGTTCTCCGGGTCGTCCCAGTCACGCACCCAGCCGCCGACCATGACGCGCTTGCCAATCAGGGCAGGGTCAGCGCCGTCACCGACGGCCACCACTTCGCCAACCGCATCTGCGCCCTGAATGCGCGGGAAGGTGAGGGGGCGGCCGCCCCAGGTCGGGTCTTCCTCGCCCACTTTGTCAAAGGCGCCGCCGGTGGTGGCGTCCTCGACAGTCTTGGAATACCAGCCGGAGCGGGTGTTCACATCGGTGTTGTTCAGCCCGCAGGCGCCGACCTTGATCAGCACTTCCATCGGCCCGGGCTGCGGCACCGGCCAGTCCTGGTGCCATTCGTATTTGTCCAGATCGCCGTGGCCGGTCAGAACCATCGCCTTCATGGTTTCGGGCAGGGTCATTGTTTGCGTTTCCCTTTTGGCTATGGGGGAGGGGGGCGCTGCCCCCCGCCTTTGGCTCCCCCCGGAGTATTTTTGGCAAGATGAAAGGGGGAGCCGGGTTCTGTTTATTCCGCCGGAGTGAGCGCGGCGTCGGTGCGGGGCAGCAGGCTTTCGGGGTCATAGGCGGGGGCGCCCAGGATCCGGCCTTGGCGCGGCTTGCCTGCTATCACCACTTCGATCTCAGTGCCCGGCACATTGGCGTGCGGCTTGACATAGGCAAAGGCCAGGATCTTGCCGACGGTATGGCCATAAGCGACCGAGGCGGTGGAGCCCACAACCTTGCCCTCCAGCATGACAGCCTCGCCGCCGTGGCCGTCTTCGGCGCCGTCCGGCTCGATCTCCAGATAGGCGCAGACCCAAGGCTTGCCGGCGTCGTTCAGCGTCTTGTCCTTGCCCAGATACTCCTTGTCAGTGCGGGCAAAGCGCAGCACATCCGCTTCGGCCAGGGTCACCTCGTTGGTAAGCTCGCCTGCGCCCTTGAAGCCCTTTTCCATCCGCATCGCGTTCATGGCGAATGAGCCGTAGTCGGCAATGCCATGTGCCTCGCCAGCCGTCCAAAGCGCGTCATAAACCGCCAGGGTGCTGCCGCGCGGGATGTGCAGTTCCCAGCCGAGTTCCCCCGCATAGGACATGCGGAAGGCCCAGAGTTTGTGCCCTGCAACCTCGATCTGCTGCGCGGTCAGCCATTTGAACCCGGCGTTTGTCAGATCCGCATCGGTGCAGGCGGCCAGGACCTCGCGGGCTTTCGGGCCATTGAGAGCAAGGGCGGCCCAATCGGTGGAGAGGGTTGTGATCTCCACCTCTTCGCCCGCGAGGTTCTGGTTCAGGTGGTCCAGCAGCCGCTGTTCAAAGAAGGCAGCGCAGACCAGGTAGTAGCTGTCCTCTGCCAGTTTCACCACGGTGGTTTCCAGCTCAATCCGGCCGCGGCGGTTGAGCATGTGGGTGAGGGCAATGCCGCCCGCTTTCTGCGGCAGGCGGTTGGCGGTCAGCCGGTCCAAGAGCGCCGCGGCGCCGGGGCCGGAGACCTCGACCTTGGTAAAGGCGGAGATGTCCATGATGCCCACGCCCTCGCGCACGGCCTTCACCTCAGTGCCGACCATGTCATGCACCACGTTGCGCTTGAAGGAATAGTGGTCGCGCTGCTCCACACCGTTTTTGGCAAACCAGCGGGGGCGCTCGTGGCCGTAAACCTCCTCATAAACCGCGCCCTTTTCCTTCAGCCGCTCATAAAGCGGCGACGGTTTGATCGGGCGGCCTGCCAGCCGGTTGAAATGCGGGAAGGGGATCTCGTGGCGCAGCTTGTAGTCCTCATGCGCCTTGGTCACTTGCCAGTCCTTGGTGGCGTAGGAGCCGAAGCGGCGCGGGTCATA
Organism: Leisingera coralii; assembly: GCF_049056525.1. NCBI lineage: Bacteria > Pseudomonadati > Pseudomonadota > Alphaproteobacteria > Rhodobacterales > Roseobacteraceae > Leisingera > Leisingera coralii. The sequence continues at coordinate 21,954 of NZ_JBHUPT010000010.1, forward strand.
CTCGCGCATCGAGATGTCGGCGGCGCCATGCACCATCCAGCGCGCCAGTTCGCGGGTCAGGCCCGGGCCCCAGCCGATGCCGATCTGGGTGCCGCAGCAGCACCAGTAGTTCTTGACGCCCGGTGCCGGGCCGATCAGCGGGTTGCCATCCGGCGGATGCGAGATCGCGCCATGCACTTCGCGCTGGATCCCCAGCTCGGCAAAGATCGGCATCCGGTTCAGGCTTTCCTCCAGCCAAGGCATCACCCGGTCATAGTCGGCATCGAACAGCCAGTTCTCGTATTCCCAGGGGCAGTGGTCGTGCCAGACCGAGTTGCTGCCTTCCTTCTCGTAGATCCCGATCAGGCCGCGCTTCTGCTCCATGCGGATGTAGCCGGAGACCTTCTTGTCGTCGCGGATCACCGGCAGTTCCTTGTCCAGTGCCTCGAACTCCGGCACCGGCTCGGTCACGAAGTAGTGGTGGGTCATCGAGGTCATCGGCAGCTGCAGCCCGGACCATTCGCCCATCTGGCGGGCATAGGTGCCGCCGGCGTTGACCACATGTTCGCAGCGGATGGTGCCCTTTTCCGATTCGACGATCCACTCGCCGTTATCGGCCTGGGTGATGTTGGTGGCGCGGCAGTGGCGGATGATGCGGGCTCCCAGCTGGCGGGCGCCGGCGGCCAGGGCCATGGTCACGTTGGTCGGGTCGACGTGGCCGTCATCGGGCGTGTAGAGCGCACCCAGAACCCCTTCGAGGTTATAGAAGGGGTGCAGCTCGGCGACCTTTTCCGGGCCGACCAGTTCGATATTGAACCCCAAGGAGCGCCCGACGGACAGGGTGTGGCGCAGCCAGTCCATCTCATCCTCGGTATAGGCCAGGCGGAAGGAGCCGCAGCCGTGCCAGGTCACCGCCTGGCCGGTCTCTTCCTCCAGCTTCCCGGAGTAGAGGCCGATGTTGTAGTCCACGCATTTGCCCAGCCCGAAGGAACTGGTGGAATGGGTGATCTGCCCCGCCGCGTGCCAGGTCGAGCCGGAGGTCAGCTCGGCCTTCTCCAGCAGCACAACCTCCGGGCCCCAGCCCTCATGCGCCAGGTGATAAGCCAGGCCCACCCCCATAACGCCGCCGCCCACGATGACCACACGGGCCTGTGTCGGGAATTCTTTCTCAGCCATTTCGCCGTTCCTGATTGCAGAGTCGCTTTTCTGCTCGACAGGCTAATTCCATATTTGTACCATCGTCAATCATGAATGGCACAAATGTATCATCAACTGTTTTGGAGCGCCTCACGGAAGAGTGGGATGCGCTGACCCCTGAGGCACAGAAGGCGGCCCGCTATGTGCTGGAAAACCCTGCGGATGTTGGGGTTTCCACCGTGCGGGAGATTGCCGAGGCGGCGAATGTGAAGCCCAACACCTTTGTCCGCATGGCGCGGCAGGTGGGCTTCGAAGGATATGAGGATTTCCGGGCTCCGTTCCGCGAAGCGATTCGCAAGGGCGGGGTGTCCTTCCCCGACCGGGCGCGCTGGCTGCAGGACATTTCCAAGTCGGGCGAACTGGGCGGGCTTTATGCCGATATGGTGGGGGCGGCGATCCGCAATATCGAGGAGACCTTTGCGGGTATCGATGCGGACGGGCTTGAGGCCGCGGCGCAGGCGATCTGGCAGTCCCGGCAGGTCTTTACCCTTGGCGTTGGCGTCAACAACGCCAACGCCCGCAACTTCACCTATCTTGCCTCCACCGGCATGAAGCAATTCCACGCCATCCCGCGGCCCGGTTCCACGGCGGTCGATGACCTTGCCTGGGCGGACAGCCAGGATGTGCTGATCGCGATGACCTGCAAGCCCTACCGGGCCGAGGTGATCGAGGCGATCAGGATCGCGCGCGAACAAGGGGTCACCATTGTCGGCATCTCCGACAGCCCCGCCAGCCCCGTGGTCCTGAATGCGGATCACGGTTTTGTCGTCGCGGCGGACACGCCGCAATTCTTCCCGTCATCCGTCTCGACCATCGCCCTGCTGGAAACGCTGCTCTCCTTCGTGATTGCGGTCTCCAGCGAGGAAATCGTCGAGCGGGTGGAGAAATTTCACAAACGCAGGCACCAGCTGGGCCTTTATGCGGAGGAACCTGAATGAACGCCCCACTGACCCATTCCCTGGAGGCACGGTACTACACCGATCCGGCCATCTATAAGGCGGAACTCAAGGGCCTTCTTGCGCGCACCTGGCAGTTTGCCGGCCACGCCAGCCAGATCCCGAATATCGGCGATTACTTCGCCTTTGAGATCGCGGGTCAAAACCTGTTTGCGATCCGCGGCCGCGATGAAGTGATCCGCACCTTCTATAATGTGTGCCAGCACCGCGCTCACGAGATGGTCACCGGCACCGGCAACACCCGTGTCGTGGTATGCCCGTACCACGCCTGGACCTATGAGCTGACCGGCCACCTGCGGGCAGGCCCGAACATCAAATCGGTGCCGGGATTCGACCGCGAAAAGATCTGCCTGACCGAGGTCCGCACCGAGGACTTCAACGGCTTCATCTTTGTGAACCTCGACGACAACGCCGCCACGATGGACGAATGGTTCCCCGGCGTGCGCGAGGAAATCCGCGAGTTCGTGCCCCACATCGATAATCTGGCCCCGCTGGAATGGGTCGAGGTTCCGGAAAACTGCAACTGGAAGGTCTCGGTCGAGAACTACTCCGAATGCTATCACTGCCCGATGAACCACCCGACCTTCGCCGAGGGGGTGGTGAAGCCGGAAACCTATGACATCCAGCCGGACCCGGGCGGCAGCTACGTGCTGCGCCACACCACCGAATGCCAGAGCCTGGAGGCGATGACCTATCCCATCGACCTGTCCGTTCCGCATGCGGGCGACTACCAAAGCTGGTTCCTGTGGCCGATGTTCTCTTTCCAGTGCTACCCGGGCAATGTGCTGAACACCTATCACTGGCGCGCAACCGGCGTGGACAGCTGCACTGTCTGGCGCGGCTGGTACACCGAAGGCGGCGCCGAAAGCGACGTGATCCGCGGCCTTGCCGTCCAGGACCGCCAGACCACGGTGGAGGAAGACATCCGCCTGGTGGAATCCGTGCAGCGCGGCCTTCAGTCCCGCGGCTACCGCCCCGGTCCCCTGGTCGTAGATCCCTCTTGCGGAGTGAACTCGGAGCATTCAATCCTTCAGCTTCAGAAGTGGATGCGTGAAGCGGCAGACCGCGACCTACAGGAAGCAGGGAACTAACGGACTATGACACAGCTTGATGCCGAATGGCTGAACTTTATCGACGGCGCCTGGGTGCCCGGCGGGGCGGGGTGGATCGATGTCACCAACCCGGCCAATGGCGAGCTTCTGGCTCGCCACGCGCTGGCCGATGCCGCCGACGTGGACCGCGCCGTGCAGGCCGCCCGCCGTGTGCACCTGTCCGGCGAACTGTCAGCCCTGCGCCCGATCGCGCGGGGCCGCATGGTGCAGGCGATGGGCCGCTATCTGCTCGGCCACATCGACGAAATCGCCCGCGTCCTGACCCTGGAGCAGGGCAAGCCGCTCTGGGAATCCCGGATCGAGATCGAGGGCGCCGCGCTCTATTTCGAATACTACGGCAACCAGGCCAGCACGGTGGAGGGCCGCTCGATCCCGCTGGGCGGCGGCTATTTCGACTGGACCGAGAATGAGCCGATGGGCGTCTCCGCCCAGATCATCCCCTGGAACTACCCGTTGGAGATGACCGCGCGCTCGCTGTCGGCGGCACTCGCCACTGGCAACGCCTGCGTGATCAAGACGCCTGAGCTTACCCCGCTCACCAACGCCTGGCTTGCCCGCGCGGCTGAGGCTGCGGGTTTCCCGGCCGGTGCAGTCAACGTGCTCTGCGGCTACGGGCATGAGGCCGGCGCGGCGCTCTCCGGCCATCCGCAGGTCAACCAGATCGTCTTCACCGGCTCCGTCCCCACCGGCATCCGCATCGCCACCGCGGCGGCGCAGAACGTGGTGCCTTGCGTGCTCGAACTCGGCGGCAAATCCGCCGCCATCGTGCATGAGGACGCCGATCTCGACGCGTTTGAGAACGACATCCGCTGGGGCATCTACTTCAACGCAGGCCAGGTCTGCAGCGCCATGAGCCGGGTGATCGTGCACGAAAGCCGCCACGACGAACTGGTCGAGCGCGCTGTGAACGTCGCGCAAAGCCTCAGCGTGGGGGCGGGCATCGACCGCCCTGAGTTCGGCGCCAACATGGGGGCCATGGTTTCCATGCCCCAGCGCGACCGTGCCCTGGGCATTGTCCAGCAGGCGCAGTCCAACGGCGCCACAATCGCCACCGGCGGCGCGCCCGTCGGCAACGCGGGCGCCTTCCTGGCTCCGACCGTGGTCTCCGGCATCACCCCGTCGGACAGCATCGCCAGCGAGGAAATCTTCGGCCCCGTCCTCTCGGTCCTCAAGTTCCAGTCTGACGCCGAGGCAATCGGGATCGCCAACAGCACCGAATACGGTCTGGTCGGCGGCGTCTTCACCCGCGACCTGGACCGCGCCACCCGCTGCGCCCGCCAGATCCGCGCAGGCCAGGTCTTCGTGAACGAATGGTACGCTGGCGGCGTCGAAACGCCCTTTGGCGGCTACGGCAAATCCGGCTACGGCCGCGAAAAGGGCCGCGAGGCGCTGTGGAACTATGTTCAGACCAAGAACATCGCCATGAAACTGAAAGGCTGAGGCTATGGCGGCGCGTTACCAGCTCTTTTACTGGCCGATCCCGTTCCGGGGCCACTTCATCCGCTACGTGCTGGCCTATGCCGGCCAGGAATGGGAAGAACCCGGCTTCGACGCGGTGGCAGAGCTGAAAAACCGGGGTGTGGCGGACCAGCCGCACCCCTTCATGGCGCCGCCTCTGCTGGCCGACACCCGGACCGGCACCCATCTCAGCCAAATGCCCGCGATCCTGATGTCTCTGGGCCGCGAACACGGACTGCTGACGGAGCCCGACCAGACCTTGCGCCTGATCTGCGATGCCTCCGACATACTGTTTGAGATCACCCGCTATCACGGCGCCCTGATGTGGGAAGCGGAAAGCTGGGCAGAGTTCCACAGCACCCGCCTGCCGCGCTGGATGCAGATCCACGAACGCATCGCAGTTGATGCGGGCGTCTCTGCCGGGAAAGGATACCTGTGGGGCAGGGGCCGCCCCGGCCTGGCGGACCTGGTGCTGGGCGCTCTGTGGCACACGATGATCGATCGTCTGCCGCCGCTGCGCGTGCTGCTTCATAATAACGCGCCGGTCCTGGAAGGCCTGGCAGACCGCATCGCCGCCGAGCCCCCCATCGCCGCCCTCAATAATGACTGGGCCGCCCGCGAACCGAAATACTGCGCAGGCCAGATCGAGGCCTCGCTGCTGAACATGCTGAATATGGAGACCAATACATGAGCACTTTTGACGAGGACCTGTTCCTCAAGGGGCTGGAGCAGCGCAAATCCACCCTCGGCGCCGAATATGTCGAAAAGAACTTTGCCGCCGCGGATGACTTCACCCGCCCGTTCCAGGAAGCCATGACCGCCTGGTGCTGGGGCTTCGGCTGGGGCGATGATGTGATCGACGCCAAGACCCGCTCGATGATGAACCTCTCGATGATCGGCGCGCTGGGCAAGATGCACGAATGGGAGATCCACTGCCGCGGCGCCATCAGCAACGGCGTCACCAAGGAGGAGATCCGCGCCATCATCCATGTGGTCGGGATCTACTGCGGTGTGCCCCAGGCACTGGAATGCTTCCGGGTCGCCCGCAAGGTGCTGGAGGAGCAGAGCTGAGTTTTTCTGTTCTGAAGTTTTGAAGGGCGGCCGTTGTGCCGTCCTTTTTTGTTTTGTGGCTCTGCCCCCGGCCTTGCAGGCCTCCCCCGGGATATTTGTGGCCAGAAGAAGGGCGGAGTCTCGAGTCCTGTGCGGTGGGTCTGTGGATAAGGG
>NZ_JBHUPT010000011.1:0-107274 GCF_049056525.1 Leisingera coralii
GGCGGCGCTGGAGGAGGCCGACAGCGTGGTGATCATCCCCGGCTACGGCATGGCGGTGGCGCAGGCGCAGCAGAACGTCGCCGAACTGACCCGCCGCCTGCGGGCGAAAGGCAAGGACGTGCGCTTCGCCATCCACCCGGTCGCAGGCCGCCTGCCGGGCCACATGAACGTGCTGCTGGCGGAAGCCAAGGTGCCCTACGACATCGTCTTGGAGATGGACGAGATCAACGAGGACTTCCCGTCCACCGACGTGGCGATCGTGATCGGCTCCAACGACATCGTGAACCCGGCCGCCCAGGAGGACCCCAACTCGCCGATCGCCGGCATGCCGGTTCTGGAGTGCTGGAAGGCGAAACAGGTGTTTGTCTCCAAACGCGGCCAGGGCACGGGGTATTCGGGCATCGAGAACCCCCTGTTCTTTAAGGAAAACACCCGAATGTTCTACGGCGACGCAAAGCAAAGCCTCGATACGCTGCTGGGTATGATCCAGTAAGCCAACAGTCAAAAACCACAGAAAGGCGCTCCAAAACGGGGCGCCTTTTTCTTTCAGGCTTCTTTCTGGTCCCAAATACCCCGGGGGAGGCCGCAGGCCGGGGGCAGAGCCCCCCGCAACACCCGTTCTGTATACCATTGCATCCTGCTAACGCATTGAAATAAAACATTTCTGTACATGTTTGGAAGGGGTCTCTATGGTCGGCGGCATTGCCCCGGAGACCAGAATGCCCCCGATCCAGGATCACCCCCTGCGCTATACGCTCACCAATGAGCTGCACGCCCGCCCGTTTCCCGCCATGACCTGCCCCAGCACGGTGGTTTATCTGGCGGTCAAGCAGCCGAATGAGGCGGAACACCGCGACCGGATGCAGGATCTGAAGCATCTGACCGATCTGCTGGACCGCCACGGGGCGCCGCACCCCAAGCCGGGGGCGACGCATCACGCGGCGCAGATCGGCCGGCACATGATCAAATGGGAGCAGCATACCGAGTTCGTCAGCTACACCGTCTACCGCGACGGCGTCAGCGCGCGGGCCTTCGACCCGGCGGATTTTGACGTCTTTCCCGCGGACTGGCTGGCAGAGGCCCCCGGCCAGCGGATCACCTCGGCGCTGATCCGGGTTGTGCCGCGCACCAAGGCAGCGGAGATGAAGGAAACCCTTCATGACTGGTTTGTGCCGGAGAGCCTTGCGGTCTCGCAGGTGCTGGACGACAGCGCCGTGGTGGCCGGGGATTTCCGCATCGATCCGGCCGGCCATATGCGGTTCGCGGTGCTGCCGAATGCGGAAACCGGCAGCCAGCGCATCGGGCGGATCGTCCAGCGCCTGTGCGAGATCGAGACGTACCGGGCGATGGCGATGCTGGGGTTCTCCCGCGCCCGCGGCCTGACCCCGTCGATCAGCGCGATGGACACCCATCTGAGCGAGATGATGGTGGAGATGACCGGCGGGTCCACCCCGGCCGAGCAGACCCTGTCGCAGCTGCTGACCGTCTCGGCTGAGCTGGAGGCGATGGCCGCACGCTCTGCCTTCCGGTTCAGCGCCACAGGGGCGTATGACGCCTTGGTCAATCAGCGGGTCAGCCTGCTGCGCGAGGACCGGCACGAGGGCTTCCAGACGCTTGAGGAATTCATGCTGCGCCGGTTCGAGCCGGCCATGCGCACTGTGAAATCCACCGAAAAGCGGCTGGAAACCCTGGCCAACCGGGCGCGCAGGCAGGGGAGCTGCTCCGGACCCGGGTCGATGTGGAGCGCTCTGCGCAGAACCAGGCGCTGCTGGCCAGCATGGACCGCCGCGCCGATATGGCGCTGCGGCTGCAGCACACGGTAGAGGGGCTGTCGGTGGTGGCGATCAGCTATTACGCGGTGTCGCTGGCGGCTTACGCGCTTTACCCGCTGACAACGGCGCTGGACATCAGCAAGGGCAGCCTGACGGCGCTGATCACTCTGCCGGTTGTCGGGCTGGTGTGGCTCGGCGTGCGGCGGATCCGGAAGAAGCTGCACTGAGCGCAGCGTTCATGCCGAGGCCGCCAAGTGCGATGAACGCGAGCGCCAGCAGGGCCGCGAGACTGAGGGTTGGAATGCCCGCCAGCCCGGCGCCCACGGTGCAGCCGCCCGCCAGCACGCCGCCCGCGCCCATCAGCACCGCACCGGCCAGATAGCGGCCGGTCTGGCGCGGGCTCTCGAAGCTTTGCCACTGGAAGCTGCCGCTGAGCACCGCGGCGGCCAGCGCACCGGCCAGTACCCCGCCGATCAGCCCGGCGCCGAACCCTGCAGGGATGGAGCTGGAGGCGATCACGAAGAACAGCGTGTCGGCGGCAGGGGCGGTGAAGGAAAGGCTTTCCATCGCGATGGGGTTGAATTCGTCGAACAGCACAAAGCCGGTGCCAACCCAGCCCGCCGGCACCAGCAAGCCGAGCAATGCCGCGCCTGCAAGCGTCAGCATCCGGTTGCCGGAGCGCAAGGCAGCAATCAGCGCTGCAGCCGCAATCACGGCACTCCACAGCAGCGCTCCGCCGGGCAGGGCGGCCAGGGAGGCCTGCTCCCCAAGCGGTACCGTGACGGAACCGAGCGCGGTGCGCACCGGCGCCAGCACGCCCTTCAGCGTCGCGTGGGCCACGATGGCAAACACCGCAATCACCAAGAGCGCCCGCAAGTTGCCGCTGCCCGCCAGCACCAGCAAGCGCGAGGCGCAGCCGCGGATCAGGATCATGCCGGCACCGAACATCAGCCCGCCGGCGGCGATGGCCAGCAACGGCAGTTCCTGCGCCATCAGCCGGTGATCCGCAAAACCGATCCAGCCCTGCGCCACGGCCGCCTGGGTGCCAATGACCGCCACCGCCAGCGCCATCGCCCAGACACCGGCGGCCTGGCGCCGGTCCTCGCCGGCCAGCGCACGGCGGAAGCAGAAGCGGGTCAGCTGCGCCAGCACGCCGAACAGGACACCGATGGCAAGGGCGAAGAGGACGGAAACCTCCCGTGCCGTGGTCTCCTCAAAACCGAATGTTTCGAACATTGCACTCTCCAGCTGCGGATTCGGAACGTTTTCCCGCAATGACGGGTTTCCCGTGCGCCGGCAAGCGCCGGGCGGCTTGCGGAACCGGGCAAAGGCAGGACAAAGTTCCGGCTTGGGCGCCCTCGATGAAATGCCGCTTTTTCCGGGCACGGCCCCGGGAAAACAAACTGGCCGCTTTCTGCAAAGCGGCCAGTAGGTATGTTTTTATTTGAATGTGTGCGTGCGTTCCGCCTCAGCGGCCCCGGATCCGCGGGTCCAGCGCATCGCGCAACCCGTCGCCCAGGTAGTTCACGCTCAGCACCGTCAGCGAGATCGCCATGCCGGGCCAGAACACCCGCTCCGGGTACTGCTGCAGATAGTCGGTGGCATCAAACAGCAGCCGTCCCCAGGTCGGGAAATCCGGCGGGAAGCCGAGGCCCAGGAAGGACAAGGACGACTCGGTGATGATCGCGGTGGCAATCCCCAAGGTGGCCGAGACCATGATCGGCGACAGCACGTTGGGCAGGATGTGCCGGGTGATCAGCTTCTGGTTGGTGGTGCCGATGGAGCGCGCCGCCATCACGAACTCGCGCTCCTTCAGCGCCAGCACGTCGCCGCGCACGATCCGCGCGGTGGGCATCCAGCTGGTCACTCCGATCGACGCCACGATCAGGATGAAAATCCCCTGTTCCGGCCCAAACGCCGCGTTCAGCGGCTCGCGGAACAACAGCATCATCACCAAGAGCAGCGGCAACAGCGGCAGCGCCAGGAACAGGTCGGTCATCCGCATCAGCGGGCCGTCCAGCCGTTTGAAGAAACCTGCCAGCACCCCGATGAAGGAGCCCAGGAACAGCGCCAGCAGCATCGCCGTCAGACCCACGGAAACCGAGGTCGCGCCGCCCGCCATCATCCGCGCCAGCATGTCGCGGCCCAGCTGGTCGGTGCCGAAGGGATGCGCCCAGCTGGGGCCCTGGTTGCGGGCGCGGATGTCGATCTTGGTGGCGTCGATGTCCCACAGGTAGGGGCCGGCATAGACCGCCAGGATGATGAACAGGAACAGCGCCCCGCCCATCAGCGCGCCGCGGTGCGACTTGAACTGGTCCCACACATCCAGCCACTGGCTGCGCGGCGGGTTGTGCAGCTCCTCCAGCGCGCCGGCACCGGGCACCGCGGTCGAGGCCGGCGCCATGCCTTCGTCGGGCACAAAGCGTTCCTTGTCAGTCATAGCGGATCCTCGGGTCAAGAATGCCGTACAGCACGTCGGCGATCAGGTTGAACAGCACGATCAGCACCGCAAAGATGAAGGTCAGCGTCTGCACCATCGGCAGGTCGTTGGCCTGGATGGCGCCGATCAGCAGCTGGCCGATGCCGTTCACCTTGAACACCTGCTCGGTGATGATGGCGCCGCCAAAGATCGACGGGATCCCCAGCGCGATCACGGTCACCACAGGGATCATCGAGTTGCGCAGGACGTGGACCATCACCACGACATATTCGCTCAGGCCCTTGGCCCGGGCAGTGCGCACGTAGTCCTGGTTCAGGTTGTCCAGCATCGAGGCCCGCATGAAACGGCTCAGCTGCGCGGTGATCTGCAGCGCCAGCACCATCACCGGCATGATCATCTGCTTCAGCTGGTAGACAAAGGCGTCCCAGCTGTCGACCACATGGGTGGTGTCATAGATCGACGGGAACCAGCCCAGCTGCACCGAAAAGATCACGATGACCAAGACGCCCGAGAAGAACGGCGGCACCGAGAAGCCCACCATCGACACAAAGGTGCCCAGCTGGTCGAACCAGCTGTACTGGCGGTAGGCGGAATAGATACCGATCGGCAGCGCGATCAGGATGGCGACCACATAGGCGGTGCCGACGACCCACAGGGTCTGCGGAATGCGCTGGATCACGATGTCCATCACCGGCGAACGGGTCTGCCAGGAGATCACCCGCAGGTCGCCTGCGGAGAAGGAGGTGCCCAGGTAATGGTCGATCAGAACCTGCGGCTCGATCCAGAAGAACTGCACCAGCCACTTCCAGAAGCGGATATGCATCGGCTGGCCGAGGCCAAGCGCCTCGCGCATTTTCTCTTTGACTTCAGGGGGGACGGTCAGGGGAACCTGCGCCATCGGGTCGCCGGGGGCGAGCTCCAAGAGCAGGAAGATCACGAGGCTGATGAACAGCAGTGTCGGAACTGCCAGGATCAGCCGCCGGATTGTAAAGGTCAGCATCAGGTAGGCGCCTTTGCAACTTGTATTAAGGTCGGAGCAGGCGGGGAGGGCCTCACATCCATGTCACGCGCAGGCGGTTAAACGTAACCAATGCTGAATGGCAAGGGGCCCCGATGTAACGTCAGGGCCCCAAGTGAGGCAAGCGCTGCTTACTTGATGCGGTACCAGTCAGCTGCGTTCCACAGCTCGCTGTCCCAGACGTTCAGGTGAACGCCGCCCAGCGTGTTGGAGTGCGCCGACAGGCGGCCGCGGTGCACCAGCGGGATCATGCCGCCGTTTTCGACCATGATGTCGTTGAGGCGGCGGCCGATTTCGGCGCGGGCCTCAAGGCCGGCAGTCTTGGTCAGCTCGGCGTGCAGCTGGTCGAACTCCTCGTTGCAGAAGCGCGAGATGTTCTCACCCTGCCACTGCGACTCGGGCTTGGGCGCCTTGTCGCACAGGCCGTTGGCCAGATAGGCCTGCGGGTCGGTGCCGTCGAAGTTGTTGGCGTACATTTCCACGTCCGCATAGAACTTCTGGAAGGTGTCGGGCGAACCCGGGTCACCGCCGAAGAACACCGAGGCGTTGATGTTGCGCAGCTCGGATTCGATGCCGATCTGGCCCCACCACTCCTTGATCAGCGCCTGGAAGTCCTGGCGCACGGCGTTGGTCGAGGTCTGGTACAGGATCTTCATCGGCTTGCCGTCCGGGGTCTCCCGCACGCCGTCGCCATTGGTGTCCTTGTAGCCGGCTTCTTCCAGCATCGCCTTGGCGCCTTCGATGTCCTGGGTGGAGCAGTCAAAGGTGTCGGAAGCAAAGGCTGCCGGTGCAGGCACCCAGTTACAGCCGACCTTGCCGGCCTTGCCATAGCCGATTTCCACCAGCAGCGGACGGTCGATGGCCATCGACATCGCCTTGTAGACGGCCGGGTCGGTCAGGAACGGATGCGGATGCTTGGCGGTGGAGCGCTCGCCCTCCGGCAGCTCCGGCGACGGGTCGGTCTGGTTCAGCATGATGCGTTCCACCAGCGAGCCGAAGCCCGCAACCGGCTTGCCCTTGCCGCCTGCTTCCATCTGGGCGATCACTTCCGGCGCCAGCTGCAGGTTCCAGGCATAGTCGAACTCGCCGGTCTCCATCACCGCGCGGCCGGCTGCGGTTGCGTCACCGCCGCCCTTGAACAGCACCTTGGCAAACGCGGGCTTCGCCGGGTCGCGGTAGTTGGGGTTGGCCGACATGGTGATCACGTCGTTCGGCTTGAATTCATCCACCACAAACGGGCCGGTGCCGATCGGGCCAAAGTTGGCCTCGGTGCATTCCGGTGCGCGGGCGCCCATGCAATTTTCGAACTGCGCCTTCTGCAGGATCGGGCTTTCACCGCCGGAGAACGGGCCGTAGGGGAAGGGGGTGGGTTTGTCGAAGTTGACCTTGACGGTCATGTCGTCCAGCAGCTCGACAGAGCTCACGCCCTCAAACTTGGTCAGCTGCGCGCAGCCGCCTTCGGGATGCATGCAGTAATCGGCGGTGAACTTCACATCATGGGCGGTGAAATCGGTGCCGTCGGACCACTTGATGCCGGGCGCGATCTTCCAGGTGATCGAGGTCAGGTCTTCGCTGACGCCGCCGTTTTCAACGGTCGGGATCTCGGCCGCCAGATAGGGCACCATGTTGCCATCGGGGTCATAGCGGGCCAGCGGCTCGATCACCAGCGAGGCGGCCTGGATGTCCTTGGTGCCGCCGGACAGGAACGGGTTCAGGATCGACGGCGCCTGCCAGTAGATGATGTTGACCTGGCCATCGGACCCGCGCTCGGCAAAGGCCGCCGGCGCCAGGGCGGCCGTGGCAACGGCCCCCATCAATAGGGATTTGAGTTTCATCACACTCTCCTTGTCGGACACGTTTTGTGTCTTTTTGTCGGCCGGGCCGCATGGGCCCGGAGATTTGCCGCATCGCTGCGGAAAGGGTCGTAATCGCACCTGCAGGCAGGCCAAAAGCGCAGTCATTAAGCACTCTTAACATACGCCCGGACAGGCCGGGGCATATCGCCTGGCAGGCAACCACAGGGGTATCGAAAACCACTTCCCGGGAAATTGCAAATTCCAATTTCGAAAAGCCTATGCATTATTTGCATGAGCTTTTTCGGGCAAAGTAGAGTTTACTCCGGGTGCTGAGGCCGCCATCTGCGGCTGGCCCGGGGAATGAAAGATAGGGAAGCCGTCATGCTGGACAACGCAATTGCGTCCATTCGAAACCTGCGTGTTGAGTTTCAGACCAAGGATGGCCCGGTAGTCGGGGTGGAGAATGTCTCCTTCGACGTGAGCCCGGGCGAAACCGTTTGCATCGTCGGGGAATCCGGCTCCGGCAAATCGGTCTCCTCGCTGTCGCTGATGCGCCTGGTGGAGTTCGGCGGCGGCGAAATCGCGGGCGGTGAGCTGCTGTTCAACCGCCGCGAGGGCGGCGAGACCAACCTCGCCACCTCCGAGCAGGAGATGATGAAGCAGATCCGCGGCAACGAGATCGGCATGATCTTCCAGGAGCCGATGACCGCGCTGAACCCGGTGTTCACCGTCGGCCGCCAGCTGACCGAGGGCCTGCGCATCCACAAGAACATGTCCAAGGCCCAGGCCGAGGAACGGGCGCTGGAACTCCTGCGCCAGGTCCGCATCCCCGAGCCGGAGCGCCGCCTGAAACAATACCCGCACGAGTTGTCGGGCGGCATGCGCCAGCGGGTGGTGATCGCCATGGCGATGGCCTGCGAACCGCGGCTCTTGATCGCCGACGAGCCCACCACCGCGCTGGACGTGACCATCCAGGCCGAAATCCTGGCGCTGATGGACCGGCTGAAGCGCGAGACGGGAACGGCGGTGATGTTCATCACCCACGACATGGCTGTGGTCGCCCAGATGGCCGACCGCGTCGTCGTCATGTTCCGCGGCAACAAGGTCGAGGAAGGCCCCGTCGAGGAGATCTTCGAGAACCCCAAGCACGACTATACCAAGGCGCTGCTGGCGGCGGTGCCGAAACTGGGCGAGATGCGCGGCAAGCAGTACCCCGAGCCGATGAAGCTGATGGGCGTCGAGGACCAGAAGATCGAGCCGATCAAGGGCACCGATGAGGTGCTGCTGGACGTGCAGAACCTGACCACCCGCTTCCCGGTCAAGGGCGGCATCCTGCGCCGCACCATCTCCAATGTTCATGCCGTCGAAGACGTGTCCTTCAAGGTGTTCAAGGGACAGACCCTGTCGCTGGTGGGCGAATCCGGCTGCGGCAAATCCTCGGCCGGCCGCTCGATCCTGCGGCTGGTGGAGCCGCTGTCGGGCAAGGTGAACTTCGAAGGCCGCGACGTTCTTAAGTTCAGCTCGTCCGAAATGCACAAGGCGCGCCAGGACATGCAGATGATCTTCCAGGATCCCTTTGCCTCCCTGAACCCGCAAATGCAGCTGATCGACCAGGTGGCGGAACCGCTGCGCAACTACGGCCTCGCCTCCGGCTCCGAACTGCACGACCGCGTCGCCAGCCTGTTCGACCGGGTCCACTTGCCGCGCAGCTTCATGCGCCGCTATCCGCACGAGATGTCCGGCGGCCAGCGCCAGCGCATCGCCATCGCCCGCGCCCTGGCCCTGAACCCCAAGCTGATCGTCGCGGACGAGGCCGTCTCGGCACTCGACGTGTCGGTGCAGGCACAGGTCCTGAACCTGATGATGGAGCTGCAGGCGGAACTGGGCCTCTCGTTCCTGTTCATCAGCCACGACATGGCGGTGGTGGAGCGTGTCAGCCATCAGGTCGGCGTCATGTACCTGGGCCGCATCGTCGAAATCGGCCCGCGCGACCGCGTCTTCGAAAACCCGCTGCACGCCTATACCCAGGCGCTGATGAAGGCGGTGCCGATCGCCGACCCGCGCCAGCGCAAGTCGGAGAAGGAACTGAATTTCAAACCGATCCCGTCGCCGATCCACGAAGTGGGCTATGAGCCGGAACCGTCTGAATACCTGGAGCTGGAGCCCGGCCATTTCGTGCTGACCACCGACAGCGGATACTGATCATGTCTGCCAAGCTGACACCGCTGGAGATCATGGAGCGCCTGGTCTCCTTCCCGACGGTGAGCCGGGACACCAATCTGCCGCTGGTGGACTGGGTGCAGGAATACCTTGGTTCGCATGGCATCGAAAGCCACCGCTGGGTGGACCCGGAGCAGCCGCACAAGGCCGCCGTCTTTGCCCATGTGGGACCGGTGGAAGAGGGGGCCGTCGTGCTGTCGGGCCACACGGATGTGGTGCCGGTGGACGGCCAGCCCTGGGACACAGACCCCTTCACGGTGGTGGAGAAGGACGGCAAATACTTCGGCCGCGGCACCTGCGACATGAAAGGGTACGACGCGCTCGCAATCTGGGCGCTGGTCGAGGCGCATGAGCAAGGCGTTAAACGCCCATTGCAGCTGGCGCTAAGTTTTGACGAGGAGATCGGCTGCACCGGCGCCCCACCGATGATCGAGGCGATGCAGCCCGTGCTGCCCAAGGGCTCCGCCGTGATCGTGGGCGAGCCTTCGATGATGAAGGCGGTGACCGGTCACAAGGGCGGCACTGGCTACGCCACCCATCTGGTCGGGTTCGAAGTGCATTCCTCGCTCATGCACACTGGCGTCAGCGCCATCATGCAGGGCGCCCGGCTGATCGACTGGGCCAACCGGAAGAATGCGGAGAACATGGCCAAGGAGCCCGGCGAGGTGCAGGCGATGTTCACCCCGCCCTGGACCACCTGCCACGTCGGCATGATCGAGGGCGGCACCGCCCATAACATCACCGCCAAGGACTGCCGCTTCATGATGGATTTCCGGGTGGTCCCCGGAGAGAACGCCGCCGATTGGGAAGCCGCGTACCTGCAAAAGGTGCGCGAGGTCGAGGCGGAGATGCAGGCCATCCACCCGGAGGCTCGCATAGACGTGTCCAGGCATTTCGACGTCCCCGGGCTGGTGCCGGAACAGGACGGCGAGGCAGAGGGCCTGGTCCGCGCTTTGACCGGCGACAACGGCTCCCATGTGGTAAGCTACGGCACCGAGGCGGGCCAGTTCCAGCAGGCGGGCTATTCCGCGGTGATCTGCGGCCCCGGCGACATCGCTCAGGCGCATCAGCCCAACGAGTATATCACCGTGGCGCAGTTCAACGCGGGCCATGCCTTCATGCGCGGGCTGGTGGAAAAGCTGCGGGCATAAAATCCGGCACCTTGAAACCCGGGCCTTCGTGCTCAGATTGGTGCTGAGAGTGTACCGGGGGGTGTACAGATGGTGCACAGGGGGTGCACGCCCGGTGCACACGCTCTGACAGGTTCCGCGGCGTCCTGACGGCCCCGGATACTTGCGAAGCTAAGTTTTTTCGCGGACAGTTCGCGGACAGTCTGCCGCGACGTGACCTGAAACAGAAAGGGGAGGGGAAAATGCCGGCCAAGAACCGCTTTGCCGAGATGCACCAGGAGATCACAGCCTGGCGCCATCACCTGCACGAGAATCCCGAACTGATGTACGAGGTGCACGAAACCGCCGCTTTTGTGGTGGAGCGGCTCAAGGAGTTCGGCATTACCGATATCACCACCGGCGTCGGCCAGACCGGTGTGGTGGCGGTGATCGAGGGCAAGACCAGCACCTCGGGCCGCGCCATCGGCCTGCGCGCCGACATGGACGCCCTGCCGATCCCCGAAGCCTCGGGTGTGGACTATGCCTCCAAGACGCCCGGCGTAATGCACGCCTGCGGCCATGACGGCCACACCTCGATCCTGCTGGGCGCCGCTAAGTACCTTGCAGAGACACGGAATTTCGACGGCAAGGTCGTTCTGATCTTCCAGCCGGCCGAGGAAGGCGGGGCAGGCGGCAAGGCGATGTGCGACGACGGTCTGATGGACCGCTGGGGCATCCAGGAGGTCTATGGCCTGCACAACATGCCCGGCCTCCCGGTGGGCGAATTCGCCATCCGCCCCGGCGCGCTGATGGCCTCCTCGGATGAGTTCAACATCACTGTCACCGGCAAGGGCGGCCACGCTGCTGCACCCCATGATGCCATCGACACCACCCTGGTCGCCTCGCAGATCGTCGTCTCGCTGCACTCGATCGTCTCGCGCAACGTCGACCCGGTGAAACGGGTGGTGCTGACCGTCGGCACCTTTGAGACCGACAGCACGGCGTCGAACGTGATCGCCCATACCGCCAAACTGCAGGGCACCGTGCGCACGCTGGACCCCGAATACCGTGCCCAGGCCGAGGACTGGGTGCGCCGGGTCGCCGAAAGCACAGCCGCAGCGTTTGGGGCAACGGCTGAGGTCGAATGGCTTCCAGGCTATCCCGTTACGATTAATGATGAAAACGGCACCGCCCATGCGGTCGAGGCGGCGCAGGCGGTCTCCGCCAGAGTCAACGCGGACACCCCGCCGATCATGCCGTCCGAAGACTTCTCTTACATGCTCGAGGAACGGCCCGGCGCCTATATCTTCCTCGGCAACGGCGACACCGAAATGTGCCACCACCCGGCCTATGTCTTTGACGACGAAGCGATTCCCCTGGGATGCAGCTGGTTTGCCGAGCTGGTGGAACGAAGAATGCCCGCGGCCTGAGGCTGCGGGGGAAAGACAACCAAAGGAGTGAGAAATGCCGGTCAAGAACCGCTTTGCCGAACTGCAGGATGAGATCACCGCCTGGCGCCGTGACATCCACGAAAACCCGGAAATCCTGTTCGAAACCCACCGCACCAGCGCGCTGGTGGCAGAGAAGCTGCAGGAGTTCGGCTGCGACGAGGTGGTGACCGGCATCGGCCGCACCGGTGTGGTTGGCGTGATCAAGGGCAAGGCGGACACATCGGGCAAAGTCATTGGCCTGCGCGCCGACATGGACGCGCTGCCAATCCATGAGCAGACCGGGCTGGACTATGCCTCCAAGACCCCCGGCGCGATGCATGCCTGCGGCCATGACGGCCACACCGCGATGCTGCTGGGTGCGGCCAAGTACCTGTCGGAGACCCGCAATTTCGACGGCACCGTGGTGGTGATCTTCCAGCCCGCCGAGGAAGGCGGCGGCGGCGCCAAGGTGATGTGCGATGACGGGCTGATGGACCGCTGGGGCGTGCAGGAGGTCTATGGTCTGCACAACTGGCCGGGCCAGCCGCTGGGCACCTTTGCGATCCGCCCCGGCTCGTTCTTTGCCGCAACCGACCAGTTCGACATCACCTTCGAGGGCCGCGGCGGCCATGCTGCCAAGCCGCATGAAACCATCGACACCACCGTTCTGGCGGCCCAGGCCGTGCTGGCACTGCAGACCATCGCCTCGCGCAATGCCGACCCGGTGCATCAGATCGTGGTCTCGGTGACGTCCTTCGAGACATCGTCCAAGGCGTTCAACGTGATCCCGCAGAAAGTGCAGATCAAGGGTACCGTGCGCACCATGTCCAAGGAGATGCGCGACTTGGCCGAGAAGCGGATCAACGAGGTCTGCACCGGCATCGCCGCGACCTTTGGCGGCACAGCCGATGTCACCTATCACCGCGGCTATCCGGTGATGGTGAACCATGAGGAGCAGACCGAATTTGCTGCCAAGGTGGCGGCCAGCGTCTCCGGCTCCTGCGCGGATGCGCCGCTGGTGATGGGTGGAGAGGACTTTGCGTTTATGCTGGAGGAGCGTCCGGGCGCCTATATCCTGATGGGCAACGGCGACACCGCGATGGTGCATCACCCGGAGTATAACTTCAACGACGACGCCATTCCGGCTGGCTGCAGCTGGTGGGCGGAGATCGTTGAGCAGCGGATGCCTGCGGCCTGAATTCATTGAGTAGAGAGGGGGCTGTCTGCCCCCTCTTGAGCCTCTGGCTCAATTCACCCCCGAGGATATTTGCAGCCAGATGAAGGGGGAGCGGGTTGCGCTTTGGCGCAGGAGTTAGTGCTCCAGCAGCTCGCGGTAGATGGTGACGAGTGTTTCCGCCTCTTTCTCCAGCGCGAAATTGGTCATCGCGTGTTTGCGCGCGGCCTCTGACCATTTCGCCAGCCGGCCTTCTGCGGACAGAACTTCGTTGATCGCGTCGACCATCTGCCCGGTCTCGCCCGGGTCGATCAGCAGCCCGGTTTCGCCCGGTGCGATCAATTCCTCGAAGGCGCCGACGCGGGTGGCCACCGCCGGCACGCCGCAGGACATGGCTTCCAGCGGGGTGAGGCCGAAGCCCTCCCAGCGCTGCGGGGCGACATATAGATCCAGCGCCTGATACCAGCGGGAAACCTCCCAGACCGGCACCTCGGGCGGGAACAGCAGCCGTTCCGACAGGCCAGCAGCCGCGACCCGGGCGCGCAGCTCTTTCTCGAACGTCACGTGTTTTTCGGTGGCGCGGCCCATCACCAGGCCCACCGCCCTGGGGTGTGCCTTCAGCACCTCCAGCATCGCGTCGACAAAGACATCGGTGCCTTTCTGCGCCCGGATCCGGCCATAGCAGCCGATCAGGATGGCCTCCTCCGGCAGGCCCAGCTCGCGCCGCAGCGCCGGCTTGTTGGCGGCCGGGGAGAACTCTTCGGTGTTGATGCCGTGATGAACCACCTGCACGGGTTTCTCCAGATAGGCCGCGCCCTTGGCCGAGGTGGCAATCACCCGGTCCATCTGCGAGATCAGCCACTTGGTATAGTCCGAGTGGTGCCGCTGCGAGGCGGAGGTGAACAGCAGCTTCAGCCGCTTGCCCAGAAGGTACTTGAGCGCCAGTCCGCCCAGCATTTCCACATTGCGCCGGGCGTGCCAGACGCGGGCGCCTGCGGGGCCGTTGCGGTTCATGAACACAAGCTGCGCTGCCGACAGATGCGGCATCTCCCCGGGCAGGCCGCTGCCCGCGGTGGCAATGGCGATATGCTGGCGCTGCAGCGGCACCAGCCGCACGATGGTCGAGGTCACCCCGGACAGGCGGCGTTTGAAGTTCGGCGCGATGACTTCCACCGTATTGGCATCAACCTGTGCCATCATGGCCCCCTTCCTGCGGGCAGAAGCGCCAGCAAAGCGTCCACCGTCTTGTCCAATTGATCCGACTGCCGGGAGATGAACTCCCTGGCGGCATTGCGTGCGGTCTGGAACACGTCCGGCTTTTCAAGCCATTCGGCAACCTGGTCTGCCAGATCCGGAGCGGAGTGTACTTCGGCCGCTGCGCCAAGTCCGGTCAGCTCGGCGTAGGTTTCGGCAAAATTGTAATGCCCGGTGCCGCTGATCACCGCGGCGCCCGCCTGCATCGGTTCAAACGGGTTGTGGCCGCCGATTTCGCGCAAGGAGCCGCCCAGGAACACCAGCGGGCACAGCGCGTACCAGGTGCCGACCTCGCCCAGCGTGTCGGCCAGATAGACCTGGGTTTGGGTCCCCGGCAGAACGCCCTTGCTGCGACGCGCACAGCTGAGACCGGCGGCTTTCACCAAAGCTTCCACCTTGTCGCCGCGCTCCGGGTGGCGGGGGGCGAGCAGCAGGCACAGATCCGGGCGGGTTTTCAGAAGGGTCTGATGGGCCTCCAGCACCACCTCCTCTTCGCCCTCGTGGGTGGAGGAGGCGATCCAGACCGGGCGTCTGCCGATGCTGCCGCGCACTTTGGCGAGAACCTCTGCGTCGACCGGCAAAGGCGCCGAGACGGCCTTGAGGTTGCTTCCGGGGCGAATGCGGTCCGGGACGGCGCCCATCGCCTTCAGGTTCGCAGCCGTCTTCTGGTTCTGGGTGACCAGCAGGTCGAACTGATCGAGGACAAACTGCGCTGTGCCGGGGCGCTTCTTCCAGCCCTCCACCGACCGGTCCGACAGACGGGCGTTCAGCAGCACCAGCGGGCAGCCTTGCTGGCGGGCCCGCACCAGCATCTGCGGCCACAGCTCGCTTTCGACAAAGACACCCAGATCCGGGCGCCAGTGGGTCAGGAAACGGTCCACGGCGGCGGCGGTGTCCAGCGGCGGGAACTGATGGCGGCAGCGCGGCGGCATCCGTTTGGCGATCAGCTCGGCGGAGGTGGGGGTGCCGGAGGTGATCAGGAATTCCGCATCCGGTGCCTGCTCGCCCATGCGCGCAATCAGGGTCAGCACCGACAGGCTTTCGCCGACCGAGGCGGCGTGGAACCACACCAGCCGTCCGGCCGGGCGGGGCAGGGAGGCATGGCCGAGTCGCTCTCGCACGCGCTCCTCCGGCAGGCCGTAATCGCGCAGCTTGGCCGCGACCTTGCGCCAGGCAAATGGGGCGATCAGCGCGCTGGCGCCGCAATAAAGGGAATACAGCAGCGTCGGCCGCGCAGGCGTGTCCCCGGGCATGGTCAGCCGCCGGTGTGGCTCATGTGGCGGGTCATCTTGCCGCCGACTTCCTGCCGCGAGTAGTCGAAGTCATGGCCGCGCGGCTTGTCGCCGATGGCGGCGCGGATGGCGGCCTCCAGCACGCCGGTGCCTTCCTCGTTGGCGCGCAGCGGCGCGCGCAGGTCGGCTTTGCCTTCCTGGCCGAGGCAGGTGTAGATCTCGCCGGTGCAGGTGACGCGCACCCGGTTGCAGCTTTCGCAGAAATTATGCGACAGCGGGGTGATGAACCCGATCTTTTGCCCGGTTTCCTCCAGCCGCACATAGCGGGCCGGGCCGCCGGTGCGCTCGGCCAGGTCGGTGACGGTGTAGTGGTTTTCGTATTCCGCGCGCACGTCCTTCAGCGACCAGTACTGGCCGATCCGTTCCATGTTGCCGATGTCTTCGCCCATCGGCATCACCTCGATCCAGGTGAGGTCCATGTCCCGTTCGGCGCACCAGCGGGTGATGGCGGGCAGCTCTTCCTCGTTGAAGCCTTTGAGCGCCACCGCGTTGATCTTGACGCGCAGGCCAGCCTTCTGCGCCGCGTCGATGCCCCTCAGCACCTGCGGCAGGCGGCCCCAGCGGGTCACATCCGAAAACTTCTGCTCGTCCAGCGTGTCGAGCGAGATATTCACCCGGCGCACCCCGGCGGCATAGAGGTCGTCGGCGTATTTCACCAGCTGCGAGCCGTTGGTGGTCAGCGTCAGCTCCTTCAGGGCGCCGGTTTCCAGATGGCGGCTCATCGCCTGGAAAAATGTCATGATTCCACGGCGCACCAGCGGCTCGCCGCCGGTGATCCTGAGCTTCTCGACGCCCAGGCGGATGAAGGTGGAACAGAGCCGGTCCAGCTCCTCCAGCGTCAGGAGGTCCTTCTTGGGCAGGAAGGTCATGTTCTCGGACATGCAATAGACGCAGCGGAAGTCGCAGCGGTCGGTGACCGAGACACGCAGGTAAGTGATTGCGCGGGCGAAGGGATCGATAAGAGGAGCCGTCATGCCTCCTAGGTAAAGCGGGGCACCGCCCGCGGCAAGGGGGGACGGCTTTTGTCTCTGGCAAAGAGTTTCGCGGATAGCTAGGGTTTGCCCATGCGTATGACAATCCTTTCCCTTGCTTCGATTTCCCTGCTGGCGGCCTGCAACGGCATCCAGCTGAATTCTTCCATTTTGAACGGTTCGGGCAGCCCGGCAGCGGCTGAGCCGCAGGACCCGGTGCTGCAGCCGGCGCCAGGTATTGATGTGGCAGAGGCGGATCCCGCAGCGCCTGCAGCGCCGACCTTCCGCGGATCCGCGACAACGGTGGCGTCGCTGGGCGATCCTTCACTTCCGGGAATGTGGATGGAGACGCCGTTGGTGGCGGCGGAGCAGCAGGCGCTGATCCGGACCAGCCGCAACACCCAGGCGGTGGTGACGTTGAAACCGATCCCAGGCGCGGAATCGGGCGGCAGCCGCCTGTCGATCAGCGCCATGCGGGCGTTGGGCCTGCCGCTGACCGAGCTGGCCGAAGTGCAGGTGCTGCCCGCGGGCTGAGTTCTGTTCCGTTGAGGGGGGGAAGCGCCCGCCCTCTTGGAGCGGGGGGCGTGCGCTGCCCGGCGGGTGCCGGGCGGGGCCTTGGCGGGCCTAGGCGTCTTTCAAGTACTTCGCCGCTTCCTCGCGGGCGAAGGCTTTCATCTGCGCGCCATGCGCGTCCAGAAAGGCGCGGGTGCGCGCGGCGTCATGTTTGCTGAGATCGCGCAGCCACCAGCCGATGGCCTTTTGGATGAACCAGTCCCGGTCCGGCACGTAAGCAGCTGCCCATCCGAGGATGCGCTCACGCCGCTCCTGATCCGCCGGTTTCAGGTTGTTCATCTTGGCCCAGGGAAGGGTGGCGACCAGGGCGGCGCGGCGGGTCCACATGTGGTCCGACCGCGACCACGCATCCACAGTATCGAGCCGCGCAGGCTCCGCCTGCAGCCGTTTGGCAATCGCTGAGCACGCGTGGTCGGCGATCGCCCAGCTGTCGAACTCCGGCACCCAGGATTGCAGCAGCTCCCAAACCGGTGCGTCGTCCTTGATCCGGGCCTGGGTCAGCAGCTTGGCGGCGGCGATGCGGGCCTCGAAGATGTCGGTTTCCCAAAGCGCCCGCGCCAGGGAGACGCGTTCCTCAGTGTTCAGGGTCTGCCGCCAGGATTTGGCCAGGTCATTGGTGGCCGGGTTGGGCACCCCCAGCACCTCACGCGTCTGCTTGTGGTAGGCGGCCATCTGCTCCGCCCGGCCGGGTTCGGCCTGGCCTTTCAGCTGCGCCAGCGCTTCCTGCAGTGTCACGCCGGTCACTCGACTGTAACCGATTTCGCCAGGTTGCGCGGCTGGTCCACATCGGTGCCTTTGGCCACCGCGGTGTGATAGGCCAGAAGCTGCGCCGGGATCGCATAGAGGATCGGGGACAGAGCCTCCTTGATGCGGGGCATCCGGATCGCGCACCAGACGTCGTCGCCGGCCTCGTCAATGCCGTCCTGGTCGGAGATCATCAGCACCTTGCCCTTGCGCGCCAGCACCTCCTGCATGTTGGAGACGGACTTGTCGAACAGCGAGTCCCTGGGCGTCAGCACCACCACCGGCATGTTCTTGTCAATCAGCGCAATGGGGCCGTGCTTCAACTCGCCGGAGGCATAGGCTTCGGCATGGATATAGCTGATTTCCTTGAGCTTCAGCGCGCCTTCCAGCGCCAGCGGGAACATCAGGCCGCGGCCCAGGAACAAAACATCGCGGGCTTCGCTGACTTTCTGCGCGGCCTGGCGGATCGCTTCGTTTTGCTCCAGCGCAGAGGACAGGACGTTGGGCAGGCCGCGGATGGCGGTGGCGTATTCGGTCATTTCCTCCGCGCTCAGGTGGCCGCGGTCGCAGGCGGCCTTGAGCGCCAGCGCCAGCAGCACTGTCAGCTGGCAGGTGAAGGCCTTGGTGGAGGCGACGCCGATTTCCGGGCCGGCAAAGATCGGCAGCGCCAGGTCGCTTTCCCGCGCGATGGAGCTTTCGGGGACGTTGACGACCGACAGGATCTTGTCCGCCTTTTCCTGGCAATAGCGCAGCGCCGCCAGGGTGTCGGCGGTCTCGCCCGATTGGGAGACAAACAGCGCCAGGGTCTTGCCCGGGATCGGCGGCTCGCGGTAGCGGAACTCCGAGGCGATATCGACCTCGACCGGCAGCCGGGCGATCTGTTCGAACCAGTATTTGGCAGTAACGCAGGCGTAATAGGCGGTGCCGCAGGCGACCATGGTCAGCCGCTCGACATCAGAAAAGTCCACGCCCTCGCCGGGAAGGCGCACGGTGTCTTCCTCCACCGGCAGGTAGTGGCGGATCGCCTCGGCGATCACATGCGGCTGCTCGGCGATTTCCTTGGCCATGAAGTGCTTGTGGCCGGCCTTGTCGACCTGGGTCGCGTCGATCTGGATGGTCTTGGTTTCCCGGTTTACCAGCTCGCCATGCGCGTTGCGTATTTCGGCGCCTGCGCGGGTGACGACGGCGCGGTCGCCTTCCTCCAGATAGGTGATCCGGTCGGTCAGCGGTGCCAGCGCAATCGCATCGGAGCCCACGAACATCTCGCCATCGCCGTGGCCGATCGCCAGCGGCGAACCCTTGCGGGCAGCGATGATAAGGTCCTCCTCGCCGTCGAACAGGAAGGCCAAGGCAAAGGCCCCCTCCAGTTGGTCGAGCGTTTTGAAGGCCGCATCAACGGGAGCGTGGCCCTCCTTCAGATAGCGCTCCGTCATCAGGGCGACGGTCTCGGTGTCGGTCTCGGTGCGGAACTCCATGCCGCAGTTCAGCAGCTCGGCGCGCAGCTCCTTGTAGTTCTCGATGATGCCGTTGTGGACCACGGCCACCGCGCCCGCGCGGTGGGGATGCGCGTTGCTGACGGAAGGCGCGCCATGGGTGGCCCAGCGGGTGTGGCCGATGCCTGCCTTGCCGGCCAGCGGCTCATGCACCAGGAGGTCGGAAAGGTTCACCAGCTTGCCGACCGCGCGGCGGCGCCGCAGGGCGCCGTTGTTCACGGTGGCGATGCCTGCGCTGTCATAGCCGCGGTATTCCAGCCGCTTCAGCGCCTCGACCAGGATCGGGGCGGCTTCGTGATTACCCAGAACGCCGACAATTCCGCACATCACTTGGCTCCCTTCTGCAGGCGGGCCTTCTTGGCGCGCAGCATGTCCATCAGCTTGCGCGCGCGGCCCGGTTTGTTGGTTTGCTCGGCGCGGCCGATGGCCAAATCGCCGTCTTCGACGTTCTTCGTGACAACGGCACCGGTCGCCGTCATCGCCTCGTTGCCGACCCGGACCGGGGCGACCAGCATGGTGTTCGACCCGATAAAAGCACGGGCGCCGATCTCGGTGCGGTGCTTCATCACCCCGTCATAGTTGCAGGTAATCGTGCCTGCGCCAATGTTCGTTGCCTCACCGACCGAGGCATCGCCGATATAGCTAAGGTGATTGACCTTGGCGCCCTCGGCGATCTCCGCGTTCTTGATCTCGACAAAGTTGCCGATGTGGGTGTTCTCGGCCAGTTCCGCACCGGGGCGCAGGCGGGCATAAGGCCCCACTTTGGCGCCGCGGCTGACATGGCAGCCCTCCAGATGCGAGAAGGCGCGGATCAGCGCGCCGCTTTCCACCGTCACACCGGGGCCAAAGACCACGTTGGGCTCGATCACGGTGTCGCGGCCGATATGCGTGTCAAAGGCGAGGTAGACGGTTTCCGGTGCCATCAGGGTGACGCCCAGATCCAGCATTTCAGCCCTTGCACGGGCTTGGAACAGCGCGTCCGCCTGCGCCAGTTCGGCGCGGGAGTTGACGCCCAGCGTTTCGGCCTCGTCACAAGATACCGCGGTAACATTCCTGCCTTCAGCCCGGGCCAGCTCCACCAGGTCGGTCAGGTAATATTCGCCAGAGGCGTTCTCATTGCCGACCCTGGCGATCAGGTCGAACATCAGCTGCGCGTCGCAGGCCATCAGGCCGGAGTTGCAGAAGCTGATGGCGCGCTCCGCCGCAGTGGCGTCCTTGAACTCGACAATCCGCTCCAGGCTGTCGCCCTCCATCACCAGACGGCCATAGCGGCCCGGATCGGCGGCCTCGAATCCCAGGATCACCAGATCGGCACGCTGGCGGGCCTCGACCATCCGCTCCAGCGTTTCGGCGCTGACAAAGGGGGTGTCGCCATAAAGCACGACCACATCGCCCGAAAAACCGTCCAGCGCGGCGCGGGCCTGGTCCACGGCGTGGGCAGTGCCAAGCTGTTCTTCCTGCAGGACAACTTCGGCCTCTTCGTCAATGTCTGCCACTGCCTTGCGGACCTCATCCGCCCCGTGGCCTGCCACGACGATGGTGCGCTCCGGCGCCAGCGCGCGGCCCGCGGCCATGGCGTGCTCCAGCATCGGCGCCTGTGCGATCGGGTGCAGGACTTTGGGGAGGTCAGAGTTCATCCGTGTGCCTTTTCCGGCCGCCAGGATGACAAGGGCAATGCTCATAATCGCTTTTCTCTTTGTCTTTTTAGCGCTCCCGTTTTATCCGCTGAGGGGCGGGGCGCAAGGGATAGCGCCATCAAACAAGGTTGCGGGCTGCAACATGCGGCGGCGGAAATGTGCCGAAAGGGCAGGACATGCGAACGGTTATATTCGATCTGGACGGCACGCTGGCGGACACGTCGGGCGATCTGCTGGCGGCGGCCAATTTCTGCTTCCGCCAGATGGGGCTGGGCGATGTGCTGAGCCATCCGCAGGATGCAGCAGTGTCTCTGCGCGGCGCCCGGATGATGCTGACGCACGGGCTGAAGCGTGCTGGTCGGTATGATCCCGCGGTGGTGGAAGAGTTTTATCCTGTGTTCCTGGATGTCTACCGTGACGCCATTGACCACCACACCACCCTGTACCCAGGTGCGATGGAGGCGGTCGAGGCGCTGAAGAGCGCCGGTTTCGGCGTCGGCATCTGCACCAACAAGCCGGAGGCGCTCGCGGATCAGCTGATGCGCAGCCTTGGCGTGCGGGATGCCTTTGCCTCTCTGGTGGGGGCGGACACTCTGCCAGTGCGAAAGCCGGATCCGGAACCGTTGTTCGAGGCCGCCCGGCGCGCCGGCGGCGACCCGGCCCGTACCCTGCTGGTCGGCGACAGCGACACCGACCGCAATACTTCTGCCAATGCCGGAGTACCTTCGGTACTGGTAACTTTTGGCCCGTCGGGTGACGATATGGCCGCCTTGAACCCTGAGGCGCTGCTGGACCGGTTCGAGGACCTGCTGGAGGTCGCGGACCGGCTGATTGCGTGATCCCGCAACTTAGTTTCGGGATTTTCGGCCGCTGCGCTTCCCTCTTGACCCGTGCCGGGCCGCGGCTCACAAACGCTGCATGAGCGAAAAATTTACCGGGTCCTTCACCCAGCAAGAAGCCATTCCTGAAGACGCCATCGAGGCCGCGCTGGCGGTGCTCCGCCACGGGCGGCTGCACCGCTACAATGTGGCCGAAGGCGAGGCGGGGGAGACCGCGCTGCTGGAGCAGGAGTTTGCGGCCCAGATGGGCGCGAAATACTGCCTGGCCGTGGCCTCGGGCGGCTATGCGCTGGCCACTTCCCTGCGCGCAGTCGGGGTAAAGCCCGGCGACAAGGTTCTGACCAACGCCTTCACGCTGGCGCCGGTGCCGGGCTCGATTGCCTCTATCGGGGCGAAGCCGGTGTTTGTCGAGGTGACCGAAGACCTGACCATCGACCTCGACGACCTGGCTGCCAAGGCGGATCAGGCGAAAGTGCTGATGCTGTCGCACATGCGCGGGCATCTGTGCGACATGGACCGGCTGATGGAGATCTGCGATGCGGCCGGCATCACCGTGATTGAGGATTGCGCCCACACCATGGGGGCGTCCTGGAACGGAGTGCTGTCAGGCCGTCACGGGGCGGTGGGCTGCTATTCCTGCCAGACCTACAAGCATGTGAACTCGGGCGAGGGCGGTCTGCTTATCACCGACGACGGAGAAATCGCCGCCCGGGCCATCATGCTGTCGGGCTCCTACATGCTCTATGGCCGCCACCTGGCCGCACCTGGGCCGGAGGTGTTCGAGCGGGTGAAATACGAGACCCCCAACATCTCGGGCCGCATGGACAACCTGCGCGCCGCCATCCTGCGGCCGCAGCTGCGCGACCTGGACACCCAGGTGGAGCGCTGGAACGACCGCTACCGCAAGCTCGAGGAAGGTCTGCGCGGCACGCCGGGCCTGACGGTGGTGGAACGCCCCGCGCAGGAGGTCTATGTCGGCTCCTCGATCCAGTTCCTGCTGCTGGATTGGTCCGAGGAAGCGGTGCAGGAGGCGGTGCGCCGCTGTGCCGCCCGCGGGGTGGAGCTGAAATGGTTCGGCACGCCGGAGCCGGTGGCCTTCACCTCCCGCTATGACAGCTGGCGCTATGCGGACACGCCGCGGCTGCCGCAAAGCGACCGCATCCTGGCGGGGATCATCGACATGCGGGTGCCGCTGACCTTCAGTCTTGAGGACTGCGCCCAGATCGCCCGGATCATCCGGGCGGAGGTTTCCTCGGTCTATCAGTCGGGCTGATAGAGCGGCACGGTCGAGATTGACACCTTGGCGGAGCCGTCCGTCAGTTCGGCGGCGTGAGCGACATAGATCAGCGTCTGGTTGGCTTCGTCGAACAGGCGTTTGACCCGCAGCGATTTGAGGATGATAGACCGGGACTCCCGGAACACGTCCTCGCCGTCATCGCTGCGGTCGATGGCGCCCAGCGTGACGGGCCCGGTCTGGCGGCAGGCCAGCGAGGCATTGGAAGGATCCTCGAACCAGTTGCCCTTGGACAGCCGGTCGATCAGCCCGCGTTCGAAATAGGCAATGTGGCAGGTGACGCCTTCGACCTTGGGGTCGGAGATCGCCTCGATCACGATATCATTGCCGACCCAGTCCACCCCGATCTGTCCGATCTCCTCGGCGGCGGCGGGCAGGCTCAGCAGGCAGAATACGGCAGCCAGGGCGCGGTTCGAACGTTTCATGCAAATCTCCTGATTCTAATTGGCGGGGCGGGTTCTGTCCCCCTTATGCAATACCTACGCGCAGGTGCGGGAAAAGGATCCGGGGAACCTTTTTCCGGGGGTGGCGTTACTCCAGCTCAACGGCGCGTTGAGGCGCCGAAGACAGGAAATGGATGAGAGGAGACTATCATGCTTACTCCGAAACGCGCCCTGACGGCATCTGCCCTGGCCCTGGTGGCTGCACCTGTTTGGGCCGGCGCCCAAGTGCAGGCCGTGACCGATCTGAACCTGCGCGCAGGCCCCGGGCCGCAGCATGAGATCATCGGTGTCATCTCCAAGGACGGCGCAGTCGACCTCGACGGCTGCCTGGAGAAAAGCAACTGGTGCAAGGTCGGCTATGACGGTGCCGAAGGCTGGGCTTATGGCGAATACTTGACCGGCACCGTCGCCGAAAAATATGTGCCGGTGGTCGCCAAGGAGAGCCCGGTCAAGTTTGAAACCGTGACCTACACCTCTACCGAAACCGGCGGGAACGATGCCGCTGCGGGGGCGCTCGGCGGTGCCATCACCGGCGGTCTGATTGCCGGCCCGGCCGGCGTTGTGGCGGGTGCCGTGGCGGGCAGCCTCGCAGGCGAAGCCGCCGTTCCGGATGAGCGGGTCGTGACCTATGTCCGCAGCAATGCAACCGAACCGGTGTATGTGCAGGGCGAAGTGGTGACCGGCGTCGTCATTCCGGAGGAAGTCCAGCTGGCTGAGGTCCCGGACTCGAACTTCCGCTACGTCTATCTCAAGGGTTTGCCGGTCGTGGTGGAGGCGGACAGCCGCACTGTGATCCACGTGATCCGCTGAAATCAATGAGTTCTTCTTATTGCGGGCGGCCCTGCCGGGGCCGCCCGTTTGCATGCGCGGGCCGGCAGGGCACGTCAATGCAATTGACGCGAATCGTGTGGTCGTCTATTGAATTGAACAACTGTTCATATAATCGGCTGTGCCCTGGAGGATCTGCGGGATGTTCAACGCAAGCATGAGTTTTGATCTTGGTGAGGATGTTAACGCCCTGCGCGATGTGGTTCACCGCTGGGCGCAGGACCGCGTCAAGCCGATGGCGCAGGAGATCGACCAGAAAAACGAGTTCCCTGCCGAGCTGTGGCAGGAGATGGGTGAGCTTGGTCTGCTCGGCATCACCGTGCCGGAAGAGTTCGGCGGCGCGGGTATGTCCTATCTGGCCCACACGGTTGCGGTGGAGGAAATCGCCCGCGCGTCGGCCTCTGTTTCGCTGTCCTATGGCGCGCATTCCAACCTCTGCGTCAATCAGATCAAGCTGAACGGCAACGCCGAGCAGAAGCAGAAATACCTGCCCCGTCTGATCTCGGGCGAGCATGTCGGCGCACTGGCAATGTCCGAGGCGGGCGCGGGCTCCGACGTGGTGTCGATGTCGCTGCGCGCGGAAAAGCGCAACGATCACTACCGCCTGAACGGTAACAAGTACTGGATCACCAATGGCCCCGACGCCGACACGCTGGTGGTTTATGCCAAGACCGATCCGGAGGCAGGCTCCAAGGGCATCACCGCCTTCCTGATCGAAAAGGAGATGAAGGGCTTCTCCACCTCCAAGCATTTCGACAAGCTGGGGATGCGCGGCTCCAACACCGCCGAACTGGTGTTTGAGGATGTGGAAGTGCCGTTCGAGAACGTGCTGGGTGAAGAGGGCAAGGGCGTGCGCGTCCTGATGTCCGGCCTGGACTATGAGCGCGTGGTGCTGGCGGGCATCGGCCTCGGCATCATGGCGTCCTGCATGGACGAGATGATGCCCTATATGGCGGAGCGCAAGCAGTTCGGCCAGCCGATCGGGAACTTCCAGCTGATGCAGGCCAAGATTGCCGACATGTACACCGCGATGAACTCGGCGCGGGCCTATGTCTATGAAGTCGCCAAGTCCTGCGACAAGGGCACCGTGACCCGCCAGGATGCGGCGGCCTGCTGTCTCTATGCGTCGGAAGTGGCGATGACCCAAGCGCATCAGGCGGTGCAGGCCTTTGGCGGTGCAGGCTACCTGTCCGACAACCCGGTCGGCCGCATCTTCCGCGATGCCAAGCTGATGGAGATCGGCGCGGGCACCAGCGAAATCCGCCGGATGCTGATCGGCCGCGAACTGATGGGCACTATGTAACAAAAGAAAACCCCGCGCCTCCAAGGGAGACGCGTGGTTTGAAACAAGCCTGGCGGCACGAGGCCAGCCGCCAGACCGGAACAAGGTCACTAAGGATCAGAAGCGGTGCACGTAAGCGAGGTTCACGACAACCGGATCGATCTCCGCGGTGCCGATTTCGGTGCCGTTCAGGGAGACGTCGCTGTCGATGTCCATCCAGCGCACGTTGAGCCGCAGCGCGCCGTTGTCCGAGACCTGGAAGTCTGCACCGGCGTTGACCGCGACGCCAAAGCTGTCGTCCATTTCAATGGTGCCCAGGGGCGAGCTTTCCTCGAAGAAGGTGGTGTAGTTCAGGCCCAGGCCCAGGTACGGCTTGACCTTGCCGGCGGTCGGGAAGTGGTAGTTGACCGACAGGGTCGGCGGCAGCTGTTTCGCCGAAGCCGCATAGGCACCGTTCAGCGCGACGTCATGCTCAAACGGCGAGGCGGCCAGCAGTTCCACGCCCCAGTTGTCGCGGAAGAAGTATTCGACGGTCAGCGACAGCGCGGTGCCGTCGTCGATATCGGCAGCCATGCCGGCCAGGGTGCCGTTGCCGGATTTGGGGTTCACGTTGGCGATACCAACACCAACGGTCTAGTCGCCCTGCTGCTGGGCCAGCGCGGGGGCGGCCAGGGCGGCGAGGGCAGAAGTCAGTGCCAGAGCGGAAACCATGCGTTTCATCGGGTGCGTCCCTTTTCTTGTGTTTACCCGGCAGTGGTGCACCAGAGGGCGGCAAGAAACTCTGATCTGGATCAAGGGCCGGATCGCTTTCCCTTTGAAAAGCCAGTGGAAAACTGCATGCCTGTCATGCGTATCGGGAATGTCTAAATATGCATGAGGGTTGTAACATTCCAGGGCTTCGCGCTGATGGCAGCTGGGACCTGCCGGAGCGGCTGAATATGGCCGCGCAATGCCTGGCGCAACCGGCTGAAAAGACCGCCCTTATCGACATGACCGGCGCGGCGCGGCGCGACATTTCCTACGGTGAGCTGGCCGCGATGGCGGACGGGCTGGCGCGCTATCTGCTGGAGCGTATCCAGCCGGGCGACCGGGTCGGGGTGCTGCTTAGCCAGTCGCCCTGGTGCGCGGCGGCGCATCTGGCCATCTGGAAGGCAGGCGGCATCTCGGTGCCCTTGTTCAAACTGTTCAAGCGCGACGCGCTGGCCTCCCGCGCCGGAGACGCCGGTGTGCGTTTCGTCTTTACCGACGGCGAAGGTGCTGAGCTGCTCGGCGATCTGGCCGAGGCTGTGATGGTGGAGGAGGCCGGGATTGACGGCGCGCCTGTGCCCTTTGCGGACACTACGCCCGGCACGCCCGCCGTGCTGATCTACACCTCCGGCACCACCGGCAGCCCCAAGGGCGCGCTGCATGGCCACCGGGTGCTGACCGGCCACCTGCCGGGCGTTGCCATCAGCCATGACCACCTGGGGCAGGAGGGTGACTGCCTGTGGACTCCGGCCGACTGGGCCTGGATTGGCGGGCTGTTCGACGTGCTGATGCCGGGGCTGGCGCTGGGCGTGCCGGTGGTTGCCGCGCGGCTGGACAAGTTCTCGCCCGAAGCCTGCGCCGAACTGATCGCCAAGGCCGGGGTGCGCAACATCTTCTTCCCGCCCACGGCGCTCCGGATGCTGAAGGCAGCCGGGCAGGGGCTCCACGGTCTGCGCTCGGTTGCCAGCGGCGGAGAGCCCCTGGGCGCGGAAATGCTCGCCTGGGGCCGGCGGCAGCTGGGCGTGACCATCAACGAATTCTACGGCCAGACCGAATGCAACATGGTGGCTTCCTCCTGCGCCGCCGATTTCGAGCCGCGCCCGGGCTGCATCGGCAAGGCTGTGCCGGGGCATGAGCTGGCGGTGATCGACGAGGACGGCACCCCCACCCAAGGCGAAGGCGACGTCGCCATCCGCCGCGGCTCGGCCTCGATGCTGCTGGAATACTGGAACCGGCCCGAGGAGACGGCGGCGAAGTTCCGTGGGCCCTGGCTGGTGACCGGCGACCGCGGCATCTGGGAAGGCGGCTACCTGCGCTTTGTCGGCCGCGAGGATGACGTGATCACCTCCGGCGGCTACCGCATCGGCCCGGCGGAGATCGAGGATTGCTTGCTGACTCATCCGGCGGTGGCGACAGTGGGCGTGGTCGGAAAGCCCGATCCTCTGCGCACCGAGATCGTCAAGGCCTACGTTGTGCTAAAACCCGGCGCCGAAGCCTCCGAGAAGGAACTGCAGGATTACGTCAAGGACCGCCTTGCGCATTATTCCTACCCGCGTGAGGTGGCCTTTCTGGACGCGCTGCCAATGACCGTGACCGGCAAGGTGATCCGCAAGGAGCTGAAGGCGCGCGCGTCCGGGGAAACTGAATGACCCAAGGTGTTGCATACCCGGCGCACGCCGCGCCAACCGGAATTGAAGATCTCAACCCTACAACGGGAGAGTGGACATGAAACTCACATCCAAGGCGATGCCTTCCTCGGAAGGCTTCAAGCAGAACCGCGAGGCGCATCTCGAAGCGCTCGCGCAGATCAGCGAAGCGGCCGAGGCCGCGCGCATGGGCGGCGGCGAGAAGTCCCGCGCCCGCCACGAAAGCCGCGGCAAGTTGCTGCCGCGCCGCCGGGTGGCGAACCTGCTGGACCCCGGCTCCCCGTTCCTGGAAATCGGCGCCACCGCGGCGCATGCCATGTATGATGGCGCCGCCCCCAGCGCGGGTGTGATTGCTGGCATCGGCCGGGTGCACGGGCAGGAGGTCATGGTGGTCTGCAACGACGCCACTGTGAAGGGCGGCACCTACTACCCGATGACCGTGAAGAAACACCTGCGCGCGCAGGAAATTGCGGAGGAGAACCGCCTCCCCTGTATCTATCTGGTGGACTCGGGCGGGGCCAACCTGCCCAACCAGGACGAGGTCTTCCCCGACCGCGACCACTTCGGGCGCATCTTCTACAACCAGGCCCGGATGTCGTCCAAGGGCATCCCGCAGATCGCGGTCGTCATGGGCTCCTGCACCGCAGGCGGCGCCTATGTGCCTGCGATGTCGGATGTGACCATCATCGTGAAGGAGCAGGGCACCATCTTCCTGGCCGGGCCGCCGCTGGTGAAGGCCGCCACGGGCGAGGTCGTCAGCGCCGAGGACCTGGGCGGCGGCGATGTGCACACGCGCCTCTCCGGTGTGGCCGACTACCTGGCCGAGGATGACGCCCATGCGCTGGCGCTGGCCCGCCGTGCGGTGCAGTCGCTGAATATCACCAAGCCGCTGACGGTGAACTGGGCCAGCCCGGAAGAACCGGCTTACGACCCCGAGGAAATCCTTGGCGTGGTGCCGGGCGATCTGCGCACGCCCTATGACATCCGCGAGGTGATCGCGCGGCTGGTCGACGGCTCCCGCTTTGACGAGTTCAAGCCGCGCTTCGGCGAAACGCTGGTCACCGGCTTTGCCCACCTCAAGGGCTGCCCCATCGGCATCATCGCCAACAACGGCGTGCTGTTCTCGGAGGCCGCCCAGAAAGGCGCGCATTTCGTCGAGCTGTGCAGCCAGCGTAAAATCCCGCTGGTGTTCCTGCAAAACATCACCGGCTTTATGGTCGGCCGGAAATACGAAAACGAAGGCATCGCGCGCCACGGCGCCAAGATGGTGACAGCGGTGGCGACCACCAATGTCCCCAAGATCACCATGCTGGTCGGCGGCTCCTTCGGTGCCGGCAACTACGGCATGTCGGGCCGCGCCTATTCCCCGCGCTTCCTGTGGACCTGGCCGAATTCCCGCATCTCAGTAATGGGCGGCGAGCAGGCCGCGGGTGTGCTGGCGACGGTGAAACGCGACGCCATCGAACGCCA
This sequence comes from Leisingera coralii, assembly GCF_049056525.1. NCBI lineage: Bacteria > Pseudomonadati > Pseudomonadota > Alphaproteobacteria > Rhodobacterales > Roseobacteraceae > Leisingera > Leisingera coralii. The sequence continues at coordinate 29,473 of NZ_JBHUPT010000011.1, forward strand.
GGGCGGCAGCTGGAGCACCGAGGAAGAAGCGGAGTTCAAGCGCCCCACCATCGAGATGTTCGAGGAGCAGAGCCACCCGCTATATGCCTCCGCGCGGCTCTGGGATGATGGCATCATCGACCCGCGCAAATCCCGCGATGTGCTGGCCCTGTCGCTGAGCGCCGCGCTGAATGCCCCGATCGAAGACACGCGCTTCGGCGTCTTCCGGATGTAAGATCCGGTCTTCATCTGGCCAGAAATATCCCCGGGGGTCCGGGGGCAGGCAGCCCCCGGTCCAGAGATCCAGACAAAGGACCAACCCCATGTTTGACAAGATACTGATTGCCAACCGCGGCGAAATCGCCTGCCGCGTGATGGAAACCGCCCGCGCCATGGGCGTGCGCACGGTGGCGGTCTATTCCGATGCCGATGCCGCCGCTAAACATGTGCAAATGGCGGATGAGGCGGTGCATATCGGCGGCCCGGCCCCGGCCGACAGCTACCTGAAGGGGGATGAGATCATCCGGGTGGCCCAGGAAACCGGCGCTCAGGCGATCCACCCGGGCTATGGCTTCCTGTCGGAAAACCCCAAGTTCGTCGAGGCGGTGGAGGCCGCGGGCCTTGTCTTTATCGGGCCGTCGGCGGATGCGATCCGCAAGATGGGCCTCAAGGATGCCGCCAAGGCGCTGATGGAAGAGGCCGGCGTACCGGTGGTGCCCGGCTACCACGGCAGCAATCAGGACCCGGAGTTCCTGGCCGGTAAGGCGGAGAAGATCGGCTACCCGGTTCTGATCAAGGCGGTTGCGGGCGGCGGCGGCAAGGGGATGCGGCTGGTTGAGAAGCCGGAGGAGTTTTCCGACGCCCTGAAAAGCGCGCAGGGCGAGGCGACCACCGCCTTTGGCAATCCCGACGTCCTGATCGAGAAATACATCCAGCAGCCCCGCCATATCGAGGTGCAGGTCTTTGGCGACGGTGAAAAGGCGGTGCATCTGTTCGAGCGCGATTGCTCGCTGCAGCGGCGCCACCAGAAAGTCATTGAAGAGGCGCCGGCACCGGGCATGACCCCGGAGATGCGCGAGGCGATGGGCCAGGCCGGCGTGCGCGCGGCCGAGGCGATCGGCTACAAGGGCGCGGGCACGGTTGAATTCATCGTCGATGGCTCCGACGGGCTGCGCCCTGATGGCTTCTGGTTCATGGAAATGAACACCCGCCTGCAGGTGGAGCACCCGGTGACCGAGCTGATCACCGGCGTCGATCTGGTGGAATGGCAGCTGCGGGTGGCCTCGGGCGAAAGCCTGCCTGCCCAGCAGGATGACCTCACCATCACCGGCCATGCGTTTGAGGCACGGCTTTATGCGGAGGACGTGCCGAAGGGCTTCCTGCCCGCAACCGGCACGCTGACGCATCTGTCCTTCCCGGCAGAGGCCCGCGCCGACAGCGGTGTGCGGGCAGGGGACACCATCAGCCCCTGGTACGACCCGATGATCGCCAAGGTGATCGTGCACGGCTCCACCCGCAAGGTGGCGCTGTCGCGGCTGGCCCGCGCGCTGGAGGATACCGAGGTGGGCGGCACCGTGACCAACCTGGCCTTTCTCGGGGCGCTGGCGGCGCATGAAGGTTTTTCCAACGGCGACGTGGACACCGGCCTGATCGGCCGCGATCTGGAAACGCTGGTGGCGCCGCCCAAGGTGGAAACCCGCCACAAGGCTGCTGCCGCGATGGTGGCGCTGGATCTGGTGCAGGCTGCGCCGCACACCGGCTTCAGCCTGTGGGCGCCGCTGCACCGCGCCGTGACCCTGACCCATGCGGGCGAGGAATTCACAGCTGATGTTCAGGTGGACGGGCCGGACCGGCAGCTGTGGACCATTGAGGGCGAAACCGTCGTGGCTGAGCGCAGCCAGGGCCAGTGGCGTATCGGCGAGCGCCGGATGCCAACGGTTTCGCAATCGGGTCCGCTGATCACCGTGCATGATGCCTATGGGCTGGAATTCACCGTGGTGGACCCGCTGGACCGCGCTGCCGCCGCGGGCGGCGACATGAACGTGGTCGAGGCGCCGATGCCGGGCCTGGTCAAGGCGGTGTTTGCCGAAGCGGGCCAGGCGGTGAAAGAGGGAGACCGGCTTGCCATTCTGGAAGCGATGAAGATGGAGCATTCGCTGCTGGCCGCCCGCGATGGTGTTGTGGCCGAAGTGCTGGCCTCTGCCGGCGACCAGGTCGAGGCCGGGGCGGCGCTGGTGCGGCTGGAAGAGGAAGACAGCTGATCCAGATCCGCGGGCGGTTTGTGTGCCGCCCGCGGTGCGCTTTTGAGTATTTTGGGAAAGATGAAGACGAAAGGGCGTTCCATGAGCGAGTTTGTCGAGATCTTCGAGGTCGGCCCGCGCGACGGGCTGCAGAATGAGAAGCGGGAGATCCCGGTGGCCGAGAAGGTGGCGCTGACCGATTGCCTGTCACGCGCGGGCTTCCGGCGCATCGAGGTGGCGAGCTTTGTGTCGCCCAAATGGGTGCCGCAGATGGCAGGCTCCGGCGAGGTGCTGGCAGGCATCACCCGTGCCGAGGGGGTCCGCTATGCGGCCTTGACCCCCAACATGCGCGGGTTCGAGGATGCGGTGGCAGCCAAGGCGGACGAGATAGCGGTCTTTGCTTCGGCGTCCGAGGGGTTTTCCAAGGCCAATATCAACGCCACCATCGAGGAGAGCATCACCCGCTTCCTGCCCATTCTGGAGGCCGCAAAGGACATCGGCCTGCCGGTGCGCGGCTATGTCTCCTGCGTGACGGACTGCCCGTTTGACGGGCCGACCCCGCCGCAGAAGGTGGCGGAAGTTGCCGGGCGGCTGTTCGAGCTGGGCTGTTACGAGATTTCGCTGGGCGACACCATCGGGCAAGGTACACCGGAAACGATCTCGGCAATGCTGCAAGCGGTGGTCCAGAAGGTGCCGGCCGGGCGGCTTGCCGGTCATTATCACGACACCGCGGGCCGGGCGCTGGCCAATATCGAGGCCTCGCTGGATCTTGGCGTGCGGGTGTTCGATGCCGCCGTGGGCGGCCTTGGCGGCTGCCCTTATGCGCCGGGCGCTGCGGGCAACGTGGCCACCGAAGCGGTGCACAAGCGCCTGACGGAGCTGGGCTATGACACCGGGCTGGACGCGGACGTTCTGGCCGAGGCCGCCGCGATGGCGCGCGCTATGCGCGGCCTGCAATAAGATCTCAGCGGAGAAACAAGATGTTTGAAACGATCACCCTGGACACCGACGACCGCGGCGTCTGTACCCTGACCCTGAACCGCCCGGACAAGCACAACGCGATGTCGGGCCAGATGCTGCAGGAACTGACCCTGGCGGCGAAACGGCTGGCGTCGGACGAAACCGTCCGCGTGGTGGTGCTGACCGGCGCGGGCAAGAGCTTTTGCGCGGGCGGCGACCTCGGCTGGATGCGTCAGCAGATGGACGCGGATGCCGAAACCCGCGGCCGCGAGGCGCGGGTGCTGGCGGAGATGCTGATGGCGCTCAACACCCTGCCCAAGCCGGTAATCGGCGCGCTGCAGGGCAATGCCTTCGGCGGCGGCGTCGGCATGGCCTCGGTCTGCGACGTGGCGATTGGTGCGGACCATCTGAAGATGGGCCTGACCGAGACCAAGCTGGGACTGATTCCCGCCACTATCGGGCCTTATGTGATTGCCCGCATGGGCGAGGCCAAGGCGCGCCGGGTGTTCATGTCGGCGCGGCTGTTCGGCGCAGACGAGGCGGTGGAGCTCGGGCTGCTGGCCAAGGCGGTGCCGGCGGACCAGCTGGCCGAGGCGGTCGAGGCGGAGGTTGCGCCCTATCTCAACTGCGCGCCGGGGGCTGTTGCCGCGGCCAAGAAGCTGGCCCGCGACCTGGGGCCGAGGCTCGACGATGCGGTGATCGACCATACAATCAAGGCGCTTGTGGAGCGTTGGGAAGGGGAGGAGGCCCGCGAGGGGATCAGTGCCTTCTTCGAGAAGCGCAAGCCCGGCTGGCAGGCCTGAAAACCGGCATCTTTGACTCACATTTGAGGGGCGGCCGCAGCTTCGGCAGCGGCTGCTTTTCTTATGAAATCTCTAAGAAATTACATCCGCGTTGCGGCAGTGCTTTTTCCTGTCACAAACCCCTGATGATTAACCTTGCCTTAGTTGACGCTGTAGGGGCGGAGGGGTAGACACGGTCCAAATCAACACGCCAATTGACGTCGCGCGGGAAACCGCCGGGGAAAGGAGCTGCTCTTGGAAGAGATGTTGAGGGAATACCTGCCGATCCTGGTCTTCCTGGCCGTCGCGGCAGGTTTGGGGATTGTCCTCATCCTGGCAGCCGTTGTGCTGGCGGTCCGCAACCCGGACCCGGAGAAGGTCAGCGCCTATGAATGCGGTTTCAACGCTTTCGACGACGCCCGAATGAAATTCGATGTCCGGTTTTACCTGGTGTCGATTCTCTTCATTATTTTCGATTTGGAAATCGCTTTCCTGTTTCCCTGGGCCGTCGGTTTCAAGGACATCAGCGACACCGGCTTCTGGTCAATGATGGTGTTCCTGGGCGTGCTGACCATCGGTTTCGCCTATGAGTGGAAGAAAGGGGCCCTGGAATGGCAGTGATGACCGGACCCAACACCGCCGGTGTGGACAAGGAAGTTGTCACCCGGGCCCTCAATGCCGAGCTTCAGGACAAGGGTTTCCTGCTCACCTCGGCCGAGGACATCATCAACTGGGCGCGCACGGGTTCGCTGCACTGGATGACCTTCGGTCTGGCCTGCTGCGCGGTGGAGATGATGCACACCTCGATGCCGCGCTATGACGCCGAACGTTTCGGCATCGCGCCGCGCGCCTCCCCGCGCCAGTCGGACGTAATGATCGTGGCGGGCACTCTTACCAACAAGATGGCGCCGGCGCTGCGCAAGGTCTACGACCAGATGCCTGAGCCGCGCTATGTGATCTCGATGGGCTCCTGCGCCAATGGCGGCGGCTATTACCACTACAGCTATTCCGTGGTGCGCGGCTGCGACCGGGTTGTGCCGGTTGACGTCTACGTGCCGGGCTGCCCGCCGACCGCCGAGGCGCTGCTCTATGGCCTGATGCAGCTGCAGCGCAAGATCCGCCGCACCGGCACCCTGGTGCGCTAAGGAAGGGCGGAACAGATATGACTGAAGCACTGAAAGAGCTTGGCGCCCAGATCGAAGCCAAACGCCCCGATTGCGTGGTGGCCTGGGACGTGTCCTTTGGCGAGCTGAACATCGACGTGACGCCCTCGAACATCGCCGGTCTGGTGGAGTTCCTGAAATCGGACCCGAACTGCAAGTTTTCAACCCTGGTGGACATCACTGCGGTCGACTACCCGGAGCGCGCCAAGCGCTTTGACGTGGTCTACCACTTCCTGTCGATGTACCGGAACCAGCGCATCCGTCTGCGCGCCGCCGTGCGCGAGGATGAGATGGTGCCCTCGATCGTGAACGTGCACCCCTCGGCCAACTGGTTCGAGCGGGAAGTCTACGACATGTTCGGCATCCTGTTCTCGGGACATCCGGACCTGCGCCGGATCCTGACCGACTACGGCTTCCGCGGCTATCCGCTGCGCAAGGATTTCCCGACCACCGGTTACACCGAGGTCCGCTATGACGAGGCGCAGAAGCGCGTGGTCTACGAGCCGGTGAAGCTGGTGCAGGAATACCGTCAATTTGATTTCATGTCCCCGTGGGAAGGTGCCGAATACATCCTGCCCGGCGACGAGAAGGAGGGGGCGCAATGATGGACGGCTCCAAATTTGACGCCAAGTATGACGACGGCAGCGTCGACGCGCTGAGCGGCGAGCAGAAGATCCGCAACTTCAACATCAACTTCGGCCCGCAGCACCCTGCGGCACATGGCGTTTTGCGCCTGGTGCTGGAGCTGGACGGCGAGATCGTCGAGCGCTGCGACCCGCATATCGGCCTGCTGCATCGCGGTACCGAAAAGCTGATGGAAAGCCGCACCTACCTGCAGAACCTGCCGTATTTCGACCGCCTCGATTACGTGGCGCCGATGAACCAGGAACACGCCTGGTGCCTGGCCATCGAAAAGCTGACCGGCACCGAGGTGCCGCGCCGCGGCCAGCTGATCCGGGTACTCTACTCGGAAATCGGCCGGGTGCTAAACCACCTCTTGAACGTTACCACGCAGGCGATGGACGTCGGCGCGCTGACCCCGCCGCTGTGGGGCTTTGAAGAGCGCGAAAAGCTGATGATCTTCTACGAGCGGGCCTGCGGCGCGCGCCTGCACGCGGCCTACTTCCGCCCCGGCGGCGTGCATCAGGACCTGCCGGACGAGCTGCTCGATGATATCGACCTCTGGGCGATGGAATTCCCCAAGGTTCTGGACGACATCGACGGGCTGCTGACCGAAAACCGCATTTTCAAGCAGCGCAACTGCGACATCGGTGTGGTGACCGAGAAGGACATCCAGGAATACGGCTTCTCCGGCGTCATGGTGCGCGGCTCCGGCCTCGCCTGGGACCTGCGCCGTGCGCAGCCCTATGAATGCTATGACGAGTTCGAGTTCCAGGTGCCCGTCGGCAAGAACGGCGACTGCTACGACCGCTACCTCTGCCGGATGGAAGAGATGCGCCAGTCGACCTCGATCATCCGCCAGGCGATTGCCAAGCTGCGCGAAGCCACCGGCGACGTGCTGGCCCGCGGCAAGCTGACCCCGCCCAAGCGCGGCGACATGAAGACCTCGATGGAAAGCCTGATCCACCACTTCAAGCTGTACACCGAAGGCTTCCACGTCCCGGCAGGCGAGGTGTACGCTGCCGTCGAGGCGCCCAAGGGCGAATTCGGCGTCTATCTGGTGGCGGACGGGTCCAACAAACCCTACCGCTCCAAGATCCGCGCGCCGGGCTTCCTGCACCTGCAGGCGATGGACCACGTTGCCAAGGGCCACCAGCTGGCCGACGTCGCCGCTATCATCGGCACCATGGACGTCGTATTTGGAGAGATTGACCGCTAATGCTTCGCCGTCTGCATTCCGAACAACCCGACAGCTTTGCCTTCACCCCGGCCAACCAGGCCTGGGCGGAGGCGCAAATCACCAAATATCCTGAGGGCCGCCAGGCCTCGGCGGTCATTCCGCTCTTGTGGCGCGCGCAGGAGCAGGAAGGCTGGGTTTCCAAGCCCGCGATCGAGGCCATCGCCGACATGCTCGGCATGGCTTATATCCGGGTACTGGAGGTTGCCTCTTTCTACTTCATGTTCCAGCTGCAACCGACTGGTTCCGTTGCCCATGTGCAGATCTGCGGCACCACCTCCTGCATGATCTGCGGCGCGGAAGACCTGATTGCAGTCTGCCAGGAAAAGATCGCAGCCAAGCCGTTCACCCTGTCGGCGGACGGAAAGTTCACCTGGGAAGAGGTCGAGTGCCTCGGCGCCTGCACCAATGCTCCGATGGCGCAGATCGGCAAGGACTATTACGAGGATCTGACGGCAGAAAGCTTTGCCAAGCTGCTGGACGATCTGGCCGCTGGCAAGCTGGTGGCCCCGGGTCCGCAGAACGGCCGTTACGCGGCTGAGCCGAAATCGGGCCTCACCTCGCTGACCGACTTCGACAGCGGCAAGACCCAGTATAATGCCTCGGTGCAGCTGGCGATGGACGTCAAGGACGGCATCAAGCGCATTCAGGGCGACGAGGTGCCGCTGCTGACCCCGTGGATCGGCAAGGACGGCACCGTTGCGGGCCGCGCGGCCGAAGGCCAGCCGCCGAAAGCTCCGGAAGCTCCGGTTCCTGCAGCCAAGCAAGCGGAAGCGGTCAAGACGGCGCCGGTGAAGAAATCCGACGCGGCTGAGCCTGCCTCGCCGGAGGGCGCTGCGGCAAAAGCAACTGAGGAAAGCCAGCCGGAACTCCTGAAGGAAGCCCGCGGCGGCCTGGCCGATGACCTCAAGCTGCTCAAGGGGGTTGGCCCCAAGCTGGAAGCAAAGCTGAACGAGCTTGGCTTCTACCACTTCGACCAGATCGCCGACTGGACCGAGGAGGAGGTCGCCTGGGTCGACGCCCGCCTCAAGTTCAAGGGCCGCATCACCCGCGACGGCTGGATCGAACAGGCCAAGCGGCTGCAGGTGGGCGACGAGACCGAATTCGCCCGGCGTGCCAAGGAAGAGCACATCTACGACGACGACGAATAATCACGCCGCGGCCCCTCGGGGCCGGGTTTGGGTGATAGGGAACAGATGACCAAGGAACAGGACCAGGCCATTGCAGCAAAGGGCCGGCACATCGCGCTTGTGATTGCCGGGACCATTTCGCTGTGGATCGTGCTGTCGCTGTTCATCGGCCCGATGATGGGGCTGCCGGGGCGCTATGCGCTGCTGTTCGACTTCGCCGCGCTGGCGGGCATGATCTATGCCCTGGTCAACATATTTCAACTCTGGCGCATGCGCCGGGACAGCCAAAGGTAGGCACACATGCTGAAGGATCAGGACCGGATCTTTACCAACCTTTACGGGATGCACGAGCGCACGCTGGCGGGCGCCAAGGCGCGCGGCCATTGGGATGGCACCGCGGGGCTGATCGAAAAGGGCCGCGACTGGATCATTCAGACGATGAAGGACTCTGGCCTTCGCGGCCGCGGCGGCGCGGGCTTCCCGACCGGCCTGAAATGGTCCTTCATGCCCAAGGAAAGCGACGGCCGCCCGGCGTATCTTGTTGTGAATGCCGATGAATCCGAGCCCGGCACCTGCAAGGACCGCGAAATCATGCGCCACGATCCGCACACGCTGATCGAAGGCTGCCTGATCGCCTCCTTCGCAATGAACGCGCACACCTGCTACATCTACCTGCGCGGCGAATACATCCGCGAGCGCGAGGCGCTGCAGGCCGCGATCGACGAAGCCTACGACCAGGGCCTCCTGGGCAAGAACGCGGCCGGGTCCGGCTGGGACTTCGACATCTTCCTGCATCATGGGGCAGGGGCCTATATCTGCGGCGAGGAAACCGCCCTGATCGAGAGCCTTGAAGGCAAGAAGGGCATGCCCCGGATGAAGCCGCCGTTCCCGGCAGGCGCGGGCCTCTACGGCTGCCCGACCACCGTGAACAACGTGGAATCCATCGCTGTTGTGCCCACCATCCTGCGCCGCGGCGCTGACTGGTTCGCAGGCTTCGGCCGCCAGAACAACGCAGGCACCAAGCTTTTTGCGATCTCCGGCCACGTCAACAACCCCTGCGTGGTTGAAGAGGCGATGTCGATCTCCTTTGAAGAGCTGATCGAGAAGCATTGCGGCGGCATCCGCGGCGGCTGGGACAATCTGCTGGCAGTGATCCCCGGCGGCTCCTCCGTGCCTTGCGTGCGCGGCGAGAACATGCGCGACGCGATCATGGACTTCGACTACCTGCGCGGCGAGCTGGGCTCCGGCCTCGGCACCGCGGCGGTGATCGTGATGGACAAGCAGACCGACATCATCAAGGCGATCTGGCGCCTGTCCAAGTTCTACAAGCACGAAAGCTGCGGCCAGTGCACACCCTGCCGCGAAGGCACCGGCTGGATGATGCGCGTCATGGACCGCCTGGTGAAAGGCGAGGCGGAGCTGGAAGAGATCGACATGCTGTGGGACGTGACCAAACAGGTCGAGGGCCACACCATCTGCGCCCTTGGCGACGCGGCGGCCTGGCCGATCCAGGGCCTGATCAAGAACTTCCGCGAAGAGATCGAAGACCGCATCAAGGCCCAGAAAGCGGGCCGTATGGGCGCGATGGCGGCGGAATAACCCTGGATGGAAGCCTTCGCCGCATATTCCCACGCTCTGGCCGCGCTGGTGATCTTTACCCTGATCATCCTGGCGCTGTCGCCGTTTTCGGCGCTGGCCAAGCAGAAAGCGGGCCTCGCTCCCGGGGCCACGCCGGATGAGGATTATGCGGCCAAGGCCTACCGTCTGAACCGCGCCTATCTGAACGGCTGCGAGACGCTGCCGGCCTTCCTGACCGTAACGCTGGCGGCCATTCTGGCCGGTGCGGCGCCGTTCTGGGTGAACCTGCTGGCCTCGCTGGCGCTGGTGTCGCGGATGGTGATGATCGTCATCCACCTGCGCGGAACCGGCAAACCGCATGGCGGTCTGCGGTCGGTTTTCTACGTGATTGGCTGGGCCTGCATGGGCGGCCTGGCACTTTTGACTTTGGCGGCAGTATTTTGAGCAATTTGAAGACATACCGGATGGCCCGGCCGATGGCCTGGCTCGCAACGGCGGCACTGGTTGCCGCCTGCGGGACGTCCACCACCAACAGGGACCGCGAGCTGTATGACGGCGTGCCTTACAAGGCAAAGGCCAAGCCTGTCGACAAAAAGACGGACCCGGCCGTGTTCTACGTCGAAATCAAGGGGGCGGACCGCTCCGTCAAAGGCGCCCGCGAGGCGGCGGCCCATGCCGGCACCAAATACTGCGTGGTCAACTATGGCTCGTCCAAGATCGCCTGGGCAACCGACCCCGGGGATGAGGCAGCACCGCTGACCCTGACCGACGGCCGCGCAACCTTCCAGGGAACCTGCACCCCGTGAGCGGATTTCCGGCATATCAGGGCCGAAAGGCCGGTCTGCTATTGAATAGCAGCGCCGCGCGCCTGTGCATGGGGGCTTCGAAACTGAAGGAGTCCCTTGCCATGCGTGCCCTGATTGCCGTTGTCCTGTCCACTGTTGTTGCCCTGCCTGCCGCGGCGCTGGCCAAGCCGTCGCTGCGCGAAGTGCAGGAAATCGAAGACCCGCTGTTTGCCGTCGCCGTGGCCAAGGAAGTCTCGGACTACTGCGACGAAATCTCCCCCCGCTACCTGAAAGGGCTGGGCGAGTTGCGCCGGCTCAAAGCGCGGGCAAACGCGTTGGGCTACTCGGACGCGGAAATCCGCGACTACATCGAATCTGATGCCGAAAAGGCTCGGATGCGTGCCAAGGGAGAACAGCTCCTGGCGCAGAACGGCGTGGATTACGGCAAACCGGAAACCTTCTGCGCCTATGGCCGCGCGGAAATCGAAAAGAACAGCGCGATCGGCGTGTTACTGAGGGCGAAATAGACCATGTCTGACCTCCGCAAGATCAACATTGACGGAACCGAGATCGAGGTGGATGGGGCGATGACCCTGATCCAGGCCTGTGAGGAGGCCGGTGTCGAGATCCCGCGCTTCTGCTATCATGAGCGGCTGTCCATCGCGGGCAATTGCCGCATGTGCCTGGTTGAAGTTGTAGGCGGCCCGCCGAAGCCGGCGGCGTCCTGCGCGATGCAGGTGCGCGACCTGCGCCCGGGCCCCGAAGGCCAGGCGCCGCAGGTGAAAACCAACTCGCCGATGGTCAAGAAGGCCCGCGAAGGCGTGATGGAATTCATGCTGATCAACCACCCGCTGGACTGCCCGATCTGCGACCAGGGCGGCGAATGCGACCTGCAGGACCAGGCGATGGCCTATGGCGTCGACTTCTCCCGCTTCCGCGAGCCCAAGCGCGCGGTGGACGATTTGGACCTTGGCCCGCTGGTCGGCACCGCGATGACCCGCTGCATCTCCTGCACCCGCTGCGTGCGCTTCACCACTGAGGTCGCGGGCATCACTCAGATGGGCCAGACCGGGCGCGGCGAGGATGCGGAGATCACCTCCTACCTGAACGAAACCCTGCAATCGAACCTGCAGGGCAATATCATCGACCTGTGCCCGGTGGGCGCGCTGACGTCCAAGCCATATGCCTTCACCGCACGGTCCTGGGAACTGACCAAGACCGAAACCATCGACGTGATGGACGCGCTGGGTTCGAACATCCGCGTCGACACCAAGGGCCGTGAAGTGATGCGCATCCTGCCGCGCAACCACGACGGCGTGAACGAGGAGTGGATCAGCGACAAAACCCGCTTTGTCTGGGACGGCCTGCGCCGCCAGCGTCTCGACCGTCCTTATGTGCGCGTCGATGGCACGCTGAAGCCCGCGACCTGGCCGGAAGCCCTGTCCGCGGCGGCCAATGCCATGAAAGGCAAGAAGGTTGCCGGCCTGATCGGCGACCTGGTCCCGGTTGAGGCGGCCTTTGCCCTGAAACAGCTGGTCGAGGGCCTGGGCGGCAAGGTGGAATGCCGTACCGACAACGCCCGTCTGCCGATCGGCAACCGGGCGGGCTATGCCGGCACCGCCACCATCGAAGACATCGACAGCGCCAAGTTCATCCAGCTGATCGGCACCAACCCGCGTGACGAGGCGCCGGTGCTGAACGCCCGCATCCGCAAGGCCTGGCTGAACGGTGCGCAAGTGGGCCTGGTTGGCCAGCCAGCTGACCTGACCTATGACTATTCCCACGTGGGCACTGACCGTGCCGCACTGGAAAGCCTGCTGGACAAGGACTACGGCGCCGTCAAGGACGCTCCCTCGGTCGTGATCGTGGGGCAGGGCGCCCTGCGCGAAGCCGATGGCCTGGCGGTTCTGGCCGCTGCGCAAAAGCTGGCTGCAGATACCAATTCCAAGCTGCTGGTGCTGCACACCGCCGCCTCCCGCGTCGGCGCGATGGACATCGGCGCCGTGACCGAAGGCGGCATGGCAGCGGCCATCGACGGGGCAGAGGTGATCTATAACCTCGGCGCCGATGAGGTCGAAATCGACGCAGGCGCCTTTGTGATCTACCAGGGCAGCCACGGCGACCGCGGCGCGCACCGCGCCGACGTGATCCTGCCGGGTGCGTCCTACACAGAGGAAAACGGCCTGTTCGTGAACACCGAAGGCCGCCCGCAGCTGGCCATGCGCGCGAGCTTTGCGCCGGGTGAGGCCAAGGAAAACTGGGCGATCCTGCGCGCGCTTAGCGCCGAAGCGGACGCCAAGCTGGCCTACGACTCGCTGGCGCAGCTGCGCACAAGCCTGGTTGCTGAGGTGCCGCATCTGGCCCGGATCGACGAAGTGGCTGAGAAGGACGGCGAACCGCTGGCACAGGACAAGCTTGGCAACGCCGACTTCCTGCCCGCGATCAAGGATTTCTACCTGACCAACCCGATCGCCCGCGCGTCCCAGCTGATGGCGGAACTGTCGGCAGGGGTGAAAGCCCGCACAAACGGGAAAATGGCCGCCGAATGATCCGTTTCGCCCTCATAACGCCTGTCCTGCTGGCCGCCTGTGCCATGGCGCCCGGCAGCGAAGGAGAGCAGCCCGCCCCGGTTTACCAAGGGGTGGAAACCAGCCTGCTGGAGGGCGATCTGGTGCAATTTCACGTCTCCATGCGCGGTCCGCGCGTGGAAGGCGATCTCGATACCTATGCGGAATGCGCCGCCGCGCAATACGCGCTGATCCGGGGCTACGGATTTGCGCGCCATGTGCGCACGACAACGAAACAGGCAGGGGGCAGCCGGACCGCTGATGCGGTCTATCTGATTTCGCCCTCTCTGCCGCGCGGGCTGCGCACCATCGACGCTGAAGTCGCGGTCGCGGATTGCGCGGCAAACGGAATACCCACGGTGTGAGGACCTATGGCTGATTTCTTTAACACTCCAGGCGGCATCGCTGTTCTGATCCTGGCGCAAGTGCTTGCAGTTGTTGCCTTTGTGATGATCTCGCTCCTGTTCCTCGTCTACGGGGACCGCAAGATCTGGGCCGCGGTCCAGATGCGCCGGGGCCCGAACGTGGTCGGCGTCTACGGCCTGCTGCAATCGGTGGCCGACGCGCTGAAATATGTTGTGAAAGAGGTGGTGATCCCGGCCGGCGCCGACCGCACCGTCTTTATCCTGGCGCCGATGACCTCCTTTGTGCTGGCGATGATTGCCTGGGCGGTGATCCCGTTCAACGACGGCTGGGTGCTCTCGGACATTAACGTCGCCATCCTCTATGTCTTCGCGGTCTCCAGCCTCGAGGTCTACGGCGTCATCATGGGCGGCTGGGCGTCGAACTCGAAATACCCGTTCCTGGGCTCGCTGCGCTCCGCGGCACAGATGATCTCCTACGAGGTCTCCATCGGTTTGATCATTATCGGCGTGATCATCTCCACAGGAAGCATGAACTTCGGCGACATCGTGCGTGCGCAGGACGGCGATCTGGGCCTCTTGAACTGGTACTGGATCCCGCATTTCCCGATGGTCTTCCTGTTCTTCATCTCGGCGCTGGCAGAGACCAACCGCCCGCCGTTCGACCTGCCGGAAGCGGAGTCGGAACTGGTGGCGGGCTACCAGGTGGAATACTCGGCGACCCCGTTCCTGCTGTTCATGGCCGGTGAATACATCGCCATCTTCCTGATGTGCGCGCTGACGACCCTGCTGTTCTTCGGCGGCTGGCTGTCCCCGATCCCGGGCCTGCCGGACGGCGTCCTGTGGATGGTCGGCAAGATGGCGTTCTTCTTCTTCCTCTTCGCAATGGTGAAGGCGATCACCCCGCGCTACCGCTACGACCAGCTGATGCGCCTGGGCTGGAAAGTGTTCCTGCCGTTCTCGCTGGCCTGGGTGGTCTTCGTGTCCTTTGCTGCAAAATTTGACTGGTTCTGGGGCATCTTCGCCCGCTGGACCGTGGGAGGGTGATCCATGAATCGCTTTCTGGGATGCCTGTCTGCGATGGTTGCTGTGCATATAGCTACTTTTGCAGAAGCCGGACTCACCAAAATGGAAGAGTTTGAAGGGCTGGCAGAGAGCGTCTGTCCGGAGGAGTTCTTGGCAGCGAAAAATTCGATGATCCAGCCAGGTGTCGCAAGTTTTCTCCCCATTGAAGGGACTGCAACCGGTATCTCACCTTGGGAAGCTGTATGGGAAGTAGGGGTAGAGGTTGTTACAAATGACATTGTAAAGACCAACCCAACTTATCAGCACTCTCAACTATTAGGAGCGATACATGTGATTGGCCGGAGCATGGAATTTGTGGTGCCGGGGGCGGCTGCCGAACAAGTTTCGTCTGGAGTGTGGCCGAGTTCTGAATTCGTCGCCGTTCATACCTCGATGAAGAAGCTTGCTGACTGCGCGATGGGTCAAATGGACGGCGAAATGAAATCGCACGCTAAAAAAGAAGTTGAAAAAACAGCATGTGTTTCTCGCATGGTAAGTGAGTTCATCGGGACCTACCAAGAACTATCGAAGTCTTCTAAGACGCTGGAAGAGAAAATCACTTTACTCGAAGCAGAAATGGCCAACGCCAAGCAGGAGTTGGCAGATGAGTTTGGCTGCGTTTGGGAGAGCTAATCATGACACAAATCGACTACACACGCGCCGCCAAATACTTCCTGCTGCAGGATTTCTGGGTCGGCTTCAAACTGGGGCTGAAGTACTTCTTCGCCCCCAAGGCGACCCTGAACTACCCGCACGAGAAGGGCCCGCTGTCGCCCCGCTTCCGCGGCGAGCACGCGCTGCGCCGCTACCCGAATGGCGAGGAGCGCTGCATTGCCTGCAAGCTGTGCGAGGCGATCTGCCCGGCCCAGGCGATCACCATTGACGCGGAACCGCGCGAGGACGGCAGCCGCCGCACCACGCGTTATGACATCGACATGACCAAATGCATTTACTGCGGTTTCTGCCAGGAAGCCTGCCCGGTGGACGCGATTGTCGAAGGCCCGAATTTCGAGTTCGCCACCGAGACCCGCGAGGAGCTGTTCTACGACAAGGAGAAACTCCTGGCCAACGGTGAGCGCTGGGAAGCCGAGATTGCCCGCAACCTGGAAATCGACGCACCGTACCGATGAAAACGCCAGGCAAAAGTTTTCTGAAAACTTTTGCCAAGACTTTTCAGAAAAGTCTTGGACCGGAGGAAATGACGTGACCAAGCCGCCGCCCAATCCGTTTGAGGCCATGATGGAACAGATGCAGGCCCAGGCCCAGCAGATGGCCAAGGCGTTCAACCCGGCGCTGGAGAACTTCTCGCCCTCCGAAGCCTTCAAGGAGTTCGAGGCGCTGTGGCCCACCATGCCCAAAGAGGTCATGGAAATGATGTTCGGCAACACCGTCAACAAGGACGGTCTGGATGCCAAGACCCGGCTGCTGCTGACGCTGGCCGGGCTGACGTGCCAAGGCGCGCAGGCTGACTCAGCCGTGCGCCAGACCGTGCGCCATGCCTTGGAGGCCGGCGCCAAGAAACAAGAGATCGTGGAAACGATCGCACAGATGTCGGTTTTTGCCGGCATTCCGGCCATGAACCGGGCGCTGGATCTGGCGCAAGCGGTCATGGACGACAAAAGGGACGATGAGACATGAGCGTTTTTGCCTTCTACCTCTTCGCCATCAGCGCCATCACCGGCGGGCTGTTCACCGTGATCAGCCGCCAGCCGGTCCATTCGGTGCTGTGGCTGATCCTGGCCTTTCTTTCCTCGGCCGGGCTGTTTGTGCTGCTGGGGGCGGAGTTCGTCGCCATGCTGCTGGTCATCGTCTACGTGGGCGCGGTCGCGGTGCTGTTCCTGTTTGTGGTGATGATGCTGGACGTGGACTTTGCCGAGCTGAAGGCGGAGATGGCGCGCTACATGCCGCTGGCGCTGCTCATCGGCCTGGTGATCCTGATGCAGTTCGTGATGGCCTTCGGCGTCTGGGAAACCGCCCACAAGGCGCCTGAACTGCTGGCCAATCCGGTGCCTGCAGACCGCCACAACACCGAGGCGCTCGGCCTCATCATCTATGATCAATATTTCCTTCTGTTCCAGCTGGCGGGCCTGATCCTGCTGGTGGCGATGATCGGCGCGATCGTGCTGACCCTGCGCCACCGCACCGATGTCAAGCGCCAGGACGTGGTTGCCCAGATGATGCGCGACCCGGCCAAAGCGATGGAGCTCAAGGACGTGAAACCGGGGCAGGGGCTGTGATCCAATGATTGGACTTGAACATTATCTGACCGTCGCGGCGACCATGTTCGTCATCGGCATCTTCGGGCTCTTCCTGAACCGCAAGAACGTGATCATCCTCCTGATGAGCATCGAACTGATGCTCTTGGCGGTGAACATCAACCTGGTCGCCTTCTCTTCCTTCCTGGGCGATCTGGTGGGGCAGGTATTCACCCTGTTCGTGCTGACCGTGGCCGCCGCTGAGGCCGCCATCGGCCTTGCGATCCTGGTCTGCTTCTTCCGCAACCGCGGCACCATTGCCGTGGAAGACGTCAACGTGATGAAGGGGTAAGGAAACATGGAAACCATCCTTCTCTTTGCCCCGCTGGTGGGGGCCGTGATCTGCGGCTTCGGCCACAAGATGATCGGCGAGAAAGCCGCCACCGTGACCGCCACGGCACTGCTGTTCCTGGCGGCGCTGCTTAGCTGGATCATCTTCCTGTCGTTTGACGGGGTGACCCAGAACATCGAGATCTTCCGCTGGATCGAAAGCGGCTCGCTGTCGACTTCCTGGGCGATCCGGCTGGACCGGCTGACCGCAATCATGCTGATCGTGATCACCACCGTGTCCTCGCTCGTGCACCTCTATTCCTTCGGCTACATGGACCATGATCCGCAGTGGAAAGAGGGCGAGAGCTACAAGCCGCGCTTTTTTGCCTACCTGTCGTTCTTCACCTTCGCGATGCTGATGCTGGTGACCTCCGACAACCTCGTGCAAATGTTCTTCGGCTGGGAGGGCGTGGGCGTTGCCTCCTACCTGCTGATCGGCTTCTACTACCGCAAGCCTTCGGCAAACGCGGCAGCGATCAAGGCCTTTATCGTCAACCGCGTCGGCGACTTCGGCTTTGCGCTGGGGATCTTCGGGCTGTTCTTCCTGACCGACAGCATCAACCTGGCAGACATCTTTGCCGCGGCACCGACGCTGGCGGAAACCCAGGTTTCCTTCCTGTGGTCCGAATGGAACGCGGCGAACCTGCTGGCCTTCCTGCTGTTCGTCGGCGCGATGGGCAAATCGGCGCAGCTGATCCTGCACACCTGGCTGCCGGACGCGATGGAAGGCCCGACCCCGGTGTCGGCGCTGATCCACGCGGCAACCATGGTGACCGCGGGCGTATTCCTGGTCTGCCGCATGTCGCCGCTGATCGAGTTCGCGCCTGAGGCCGCGGCCTTCATCACCGTGCTGGGTGCTGCGACCGCCTTCTTTGCCGCGACCGTGGGCCTTGTGCAGAACGACATCAAGCGCGTGATCGCCTATTCCACCTGCTCGCAGCTCGGCTACATGTTCGTGGCGGCAGGCGTCGGCATGTATTCCGCGGCGATGTTCCACCTGTTCACCCACGCCTTCTTCAAGGCGATGCTGTTCCTTGGCGCCGGTTCGGTGATCCACGCGATGCATCACGAGCAGGACATGCGGAACTACGGCGCGCTGCGCAAGAAGATCCCCTATACCTTCTGGGCGATGATGATCGGCACCCTGGCCATCACCGGCGTCGGCATCCCGCTCAGCGGCTGGGTTGGCTTTGCCGGCTTCGTCTCCAAGGACGCCATCATCGAAAGCGCCTGGGCGGGCGGGTCGATGTTCGGCTTCTGGGCGCTGGTGCTCGCGGCCTTCATGACCTCCTTCTACTCCTGGCGCCTGATGTTCATGACCTTCTACGGCGAGGCACGCGGGAACAAGCACACCCACGACCACGCCCATGAAAGCCCCTGGACCATGCTGGTGCCGCTGGGCGTGCTGGCAGTGGGCTCAATCACTGCGGGCATGATCTGGTACGGCAGCTTCTTTGGCCACGCCGACCAGGTCGGGAAGTTCTATGGCATCCCGATGGCGGAAGCCTCCGCTGCGGATCATGGCGAAGAGGCCGCGCATGGTGAAACCGCCACCCACGGCGAGGAAGCCGCGCACGGCGAAGAAGCCGCCCACGGCGGTGAAGGCGAGCATCACTATGTGTTTGCCGGCCAGCCGGGCGAGGGCGCGCTCTACATCGCGCCGGACAACCACATCCTGGAGGATGCCCACGCGGCGCCGAAATGGGTGAAACTGTCCCCGTTCATGGCGATGGCGGGCGGCCTGGTTCTGGCGCTGTGGTTCTACATCTGGAACCCGTCGCTGCCCGCGCGCCTGGCACGGCAGCAGCGCCCGCTGTACCTGTTCCTGCTCAACAAATGGTATTTTGACGAAATCTACGACGTGATCTTTGTCAAACCGGCCGTGGCCCTGGGCCGCTTCTTCTGGAAACGCGGCGATGGCAACACCATCGACGGCTTCCTGAATGGCCTGGCCATGGGCGTTGTTCCCTTCTTCACCCGTCTCGCCGGGCGCGCACAGTCCGGGTACATCTTCACTTATGCCTTCTGGATGGTGCTGGGCATTGCAGCCCTGGTCACCTGGATGTCGATCGGCGGAGGAGCGCACTGATGGACAATCTCCTTTCTATTGTCACCTTCATCCCGGCGCTCGCGGCGGCCATCCTGGCCCTGTTCCTGCGCGGCGAGGATAAGGCGGCGCAGCGCAACGCCAAGTTTGTTGCGCTCTTTGCCACCACGATCACTTTCCTGGTGAGCCTGGGCATCTACGCCCAGTTCGACCCGGCCAACACCGGCTTCCAGTTCCTGGAGGAAGCCGAGTGGATCTTCGGGTTCAAGTACAAGATGGGCGTCGACGGCATCTCGGTGCTGTTCGTGATGCTGACCACCTTCATCATGCCGCTGACCATCCTGGCCAGCTGGAACGTGACGACGCGGGTCAAGGAATACATGGTGGCCTTCCTGCTGCTGGAGACCCTGATGCTGGGTGTCTTCATGGCGCTGGACCTGGTGCTGTTCTACCTGTTCTTCGAGGCAGGCCTCATTCCGATGTTCCTGATCATCGGCATCTGGGGCGGCAAGGAGCGCATCTACGCCTCCTTCAAGTTCTTCCTCTACACCTTCTTCGGCTCGGTTCTGATGCTGGTGGCGATGGTGTTCATGTATGTGGATGCCGGCACCACCGATATCGAGACCCTCTTGACCCACAGCTTCTCGGCGGCGTCCTTTGACGTGCTGGGCGTTCACATCGTGGGCGGCGCGCAGACGCTGATGTTCCTGGCCTTCTTCGCCTCCTTCGCGGTGAAGATGCCGATGTGGCCGGTGCACACCTGGCTGCCGGACGCGCACGTGCAGGCGCCGACCGCGGGGTCCGTGGTGCTGGCGGCGATCCTTCTGAAAATGGGCGGCTACGGCTTCCTGCGCTTCTCCCTGCCAATGTTCCCGGTGGGCGCGGATGTGATGACCGATGTGGTCCTGTGGATGTCCGCGATCGCCGTGGTCTATACCTCGCTGGTGGCGATGGTGCAGGAGGACATGAAAAAGCTGATTGCGTACTCCTCTGTTGCGCACATGGGCTTTGTCACCATGGGCATTTTTGCCGCCAACCAGCAGGGTATCGACGGTGCCATCTTCCAGATGCTGTCGCACGGCTTCATCTCCGCCGCGCTCTTCCTTTGCGTCGGCGTGATCTATGACCGGATGCACACCCGCGACATCGACGCCTATGGCGGCCTGGTGATCCGGATGCCTGCATACGCGCTGGTCTTCATGTTCTTCACCATGGGCAACGTCGGCCTGCCGGGCACCTCCGGCTTTGTCGGCGAATTCCTGACCCTGATGGGCGCCTTCCAGAAGAACACCTGGGTAACTGCTGTGGCAGCAACCGGTGTGATCTTCTCGGCGGCTTATGCGCTGTGGCTCTACCGCCGCGTGGTCTTTGGCGACCTGATCAAGGGCAGCCTGATGGGCATCCGCGACATGTCCGCGCGCGAGCGTTTCGTCTTCGCGCCGCTGGTCGCCATGACCCTGCTGCTGGGTGTCTACCCGTCCCTGGTCACCGACGTGATCGCGCCTTCGACCGAGGCGCTGATTGCAAACTTCAACCAGTCTCTGGCGGCGGCCGACACCTCGGCAGCCACCCAGATTGCTTCGCACTAAGGGAGCATCAGGCAGATGATCCAAGCTGATCTTACTGTAATCCTGCCAGAGATCGTTCTGGCACTGTATGCCATGGCTGCGCTGATCGGCGCGGTCTACACCGGCAAGGACAGGCTGACGACCCCGCTGGTCTGGAGCACTGCGGCGCTGCTGGCCGTGCTGGCGTTCTGGATTGCCAGCAGCCCGGCGGTCACCCGGACCGCCTTCGGCGGCATGTTCATCGACGACGGTTTCTCGCGTTTCGCCAAGGTGGCGCTGCTTCTGGGCGCCTCGGCGGTGCTGCTGGTCGGCCAGGACTACATGGCGCGCCGCGGCATGCTGAAGTTCGAATACCCGATCCTGGTGGCGCTGGCCGCCGTCGGCATGATGATGATGGTCTCCGCAGGCGACCTGATGGCGCTTTACATGGGGCTGGAGCTGCAGTCGCTGTCGCTCTACGTCGTTGCCGCGATGCGCCGCGACAGCGTCAAGTCGACCGAGGCAGGCCTCAAGTACTTCGTGCTGGGCGCGCTGTCCTCCGGCCTGCTGCTCTATGGCGCCTCGCTGGTCTACGGCTTTGCCGGCACCACCCAGTTCGCGGGCATCATCCAGGTGGCAGAGCAGGGGCATATGTCCATCGGCATGCTGTTCGGCCTGGTGTTCATGATCTCCGGCATGGCGTTCAAGGTTTCGGCAGTGCCTTTCCACATGTGGACCCCGGATGTCTACGAAGGCTCGCCGACCCCGGTCACCGCCTTCTTTGCCACCGCGCCCAAGGTTGCGGCGATGGGCCTGTTCGCCCGCGTGCTGCATGACGCCTTCGGCGGCGCCATTGCCGACTGGCAGCAGATCATCGTGGTGCTGTCGGTGCTGTCGATGTTCCTGGGCGCTATCGCGGCGATCGGCCAGCGCGACATCAAACGCCTGATGGCCTTCTCCTCGATCGCCCACATGGGCTATGCGATGATCGGCCTGGCCGCGGGCACCGAGGCGGGCATCACCGCGATGCTGGTCTACCTGGCGATCTACGTCACCATGAACATCGGCACCTTCTCCTTCATCCTGATGCTGGAAAAGGACGGCAAGCCGGTCACCGACATCCTGGCCCTGAACCAGTTCGCCGCGCGCGAGCCGGGCAAGGCGCTGGCGGTGCTGATCCTGATGTTCTCGCTGGCAGGCGTGCCGCCGATGCTGGGCTTCTTTGCCAAGCTGGGCGTGTGGCAGGCGGGCGTCGACGCGGGCCTGATGGGCCTGGTCGTGGCCTCCGCCATCGCCTCGGTCATCGGTGCATTCTATTACATCCGGATCGTCTTCTACATGTACTTCGGCACCGGCGAAGACGATGTGGAGGCGAAGGGTTCGCCGGTCCTGACCGTCGCGCTGATGGCCTCTGCCGCGATGATGCTGGTCGGTCTGGTGTACCAGTTCGGTATCGACACTGCGGCGGCAGCCGCCGCAGCAACCCTTGTAAATTGATCTGCTTTTCAGGCAGGCTGAGAAGGCCCGGTCACGCGACCGGGCCTTTTCGCACTTTCGAGGAGCGCATATGAGCTGGCCAGCAGGATATGGGAAACGGGTACTTGCCGAGGTCGACAGCACCCTGAACGAGGCCGCCCGCATCGCCGGGGAACTGGCGGGCCCGGAGTGGATCCTGGCGCTGCGCCAGACCCAGGGGCGCGGCCGCCGCGGGCGCGACTGGAAAGACCCCAAGGGCAACTTTGCGGCCACCCTGGTGATGCGCCCCGAGGGCGCCCCGGATCAGGCCGCGCTGCGCAGCTTTGTCGCCGCGCTGGCGGTCTATGATGCCTGCGTCGCGGTGACGGGCCGCAGCGAGGGCCTGTCGCTGAAATGGCCGAACGACGTGCTGCTGAAGGGCGGCAAGCTGGCGGGCATCCTGCTGGAAAGCGCCGGCAACGGCCCGGGGGTCAATCACCTGTTTGTCGGCATCGGTGTCAATCTGGTGGAAACCCCGATGAAGGAATGGCTGGAGCCCGGCGCCGTTTACCCGGTGTCGCTGCTGTCAGAGACCGGGGTGCAGGTCTCGCCCGAGGAATTCCTGGAAGCCGTCGCCAGTGCCTTTGCCCGCTACGAGGCGCAGTTCTCGACCTACGGGTTCGAGCCGATCCGCACCGAATGGCTGGCGCGTGCCGCCAAGCTGGGCGAGGTGATCACTGCCCGCACCGCGTCGTCAGAGACCGAGGGCACCTTTGAAACGGTGGACGCCAGCGGCAACCTTGTCCTAAACACCGCCAAGGGCCGCGTCAGCATTCCCGCGGCCGACATCTATTTCTAGGAAGGGGCAGCAATGCTTCTGGCAGTTGATTGCGGCAACACCAATACCGTCTTCTCGATCTATGACGGCGAGAAATTCATCGGCATGTGGCGCACTGCCACCGATTGGCAGCGTACTGCCGACCAGTATTATGTCTGGCTCAACACGCTGATGCGGCTGCAGGGGATCGAGGCGGATATCACCGACATGATCATCTCCTCCACCGTGCCGCGGGTGGTGTTTAACCTGCGGGTACTGGCGGACCGCTATTTCAACACCCGTCCCCTGGTGGTGGGCAAGCCCGATTGCCTGCTGCCGGTCGCGGTACGGGTGGACGAGGGCACCCAGGTCGGCCCCGACCGCCTGGTCAACACGGTTTCCGGCTTTGACACCCACGGCGGCAATCTGATCGTGGTCGATTTCGGCACCGCCACCACTTTTGACGTGGTGGCCGAGGACGGCGCCTATGTCGGCGGCGTCATCGCGCCCGGCGTGAACCTCAGCCTTGAGGCGCTGCACCAGGCCGCCGCCGCGCTGCCCCACGTGGATATCTCCAAACCTGAAAACGTCATCGGCACCAACACGGTCGCCTGTATGCAATCCGGCGTGTTCTGGGGCTATGTCGGCCTCGTGCGCGAGATCTGCACCCGCATCAAGGCAGAGCGGGCCGTGCCGATGAAGGTCATCTCAACAGGCGGGCTGGCGCCTTTGTTCCAGCAATCCGCGGATCTGTTCGACGCATTTGAGGACGACCTCACCATGCACGGTCTGCAGATCATCCATAAATACAACAAGGAAAACGGTACTGACGCATGAGCAGTGAAAGACTGATCTACCTGCCCCTCGGAGGGGCGGGTGAAATTGGCATGAACGCCTATGTCTACGGCTACGGGCCGCAGGACAAGGAACGCCTGGTCCTGGTCGACCTGGGCGTGACCTTCCCCGACATGGACACCACACCGGGTGTCGACCTGATTATGCCGGACATGACCTGGCTCAAGGACCGCGCCGACCGGCTGGAGGGGATCTTCATCACCCACGGGCATGAAGACCACATTGGCGCCATCGCGCATATGTACGCCCATCTGAACGTGCCGATCTACGCCCGCGCCTTCACCGCCAATCTGGCGCGCCGCAAGATGGAGGAGGCCGGTCTCGACCCGGCCAATGTGCACACCGTGCAGGCCTGGCCGGAAACCACCAAGCTCGGCCCCTTCACCATCGGCGTCGCCCCGATGAGCCACTCGATCCCCGAGAGCGGCGGTCTGGTGATCGACAGCCCGGCAGGGCGGGTGGTGCATACCGGCGACTTCAAGCTCGACCCCAACCCGCTGGTGGGCGAACCCTTTGACCCGGAGATGTGGGCGGAAATTGCGGGTGACGGCATCCAGGCGCTGGTCTGCGATTCCACCAATGTGTTCTCCACCCACCCGGGCCGCTCGGAAGCGGAGCTGCCGGAGGAGATCACCAAGCTGTTTTCCGAGGCCAAGGGCCTGGTTGCCGCCACCACATTTGCCTCCAACGTGGCACGGGTGAAAACCCTGGCCGAGGCCGGGGTGCGGTCCGGGCGCTCGGTCGTCCTGCTAGGCCGTGCCATGCGCCGGATGATCGAGGCGGCGGTGGAAACCGGCGTGCTGACAGATTTCCCCAAGACGATCAGCCCCGAGGACGCCGCCAACGTGCCGCGCGATAACCTGATGCTGATCACCACCGGCAGCCAGGGCGAACGCCGCGCCGCCACCGCGCAGCTGGCGCGCGGCAAGTACCGCGGGCTGGAGCTGAAGGAGGGCGATCTGTTCCTGTTCTCCTCCAAGACCATCCCGGGCAATGAGAAGGGCGTGATCCGCATCATCAACCAGTTCTCCGAAATGGGGGTGGATGTGGTTGATGACAGCTCCGGCCTCTACCACGTGTCGGGCCACGCCAACCGCCCGGACCTGGAACAGGTGCACAAGCTGCTGAAGCCCAAGATGCTGATCCCGATGCACGGCGAGCACCGCCACCTGCGCCAGCACGCCCGCCTGGGCGAGGAAAAGGGCATCGCCAGCGCGGTCGTCGTGAACGGTATGATGATGGACCTGACCGGTGATGCGCCGAAGGTGACCGAATGGATCGAAACCGGCCGCACCTATCTGGACGGTACGGTCAAATACGGCGCGCTGGACGGCATCGTCCGTGATCGTATCCGGATGGCGCTGAACGGCCATGTGGTGGTGACGGTGATCCTCGATGAGGACGACGAGCCGCTGGGCGAACCCTGGTGCGACGTCAAGGGCCTGCCGGAGACCGGCACCTCCAAGGCCGCGCTGGTGGAGGTGATGGAGGAAGACCTGAACCAGTTCCTGATGCGGGCCGGCGCCAAGACCCTGCGCGATGACGACAAGCTGGAGCAGGAACTGCGCCGCATCGCCCGCCAGAGCGCCTTTAGCGAGATCGGCAAGAAGCCCGAGGTGACGGTGGTGGTCAGCCGCATGCGCTGACCCGCCGGACCCGGCTTCGCAGGGCAGGGCGGTGCTCCCGCCCGGCCCGAGCCGCATCAAAGATGCAGCAGGCCCCGTTGGGCCAGGCGCCGCGTGCACTGACGGGCCGCGGCGCTGTTGCGTCTGGCGGCAGCTGTGCAAAAGGAAACGCCGCGGCCCCTGGGGGCACGCGGCGTTTTCGAAACCATGCTGCTGCCGGAACCCGGCAGAAGCCTCAGCCGTGCAGCGGGCGGGCGCAGCTGGGGCAGGAGACCATCTTGCGCGGGGCGCGGAACAGGGCGCGGAACAGGCTGCGCATCATGCTGGCAAAGGCCTCGGCGCGCAGCTCGTGGGCACGGGCTTCGATGGCTTGGAACTGGGAGATGCTCAGGGTTTTCGTGTCGTTGGTATTCATGGCTTGGCCCATCATCAATGGCGCGTTTCTGTGTTGCGAAAGCTATACGCCCGTTGCCGCGGGCTGACACCGGCCAAGTTCGAAAACCCGTTATGCTGCAATTGCAAAGGTCGCCATGCTGCACCTGCATGGCCGGCCTCCCGCGCTGCCGCAGGGAAAGCCGCATAGAAAAAGGCCGCTCCGAAGAGCGGCCCCTGAAACGTTTCTGCTGCGCTGCTTAGCTGGCGCGGCGTTCGGCAAAGCTGAGCGCGATGAAGCTCGGCAGGTGGTCGCCCATGCCGACGACCACTTTCTCGTCGCGCTTGCCGTACTTCCCGCGCGAGGAGGAGCGCTCGGGCTTTTGTGCAGCCTTGTCCTCCTTGCGGGGCGCGCGGGCCTCGGTGTCTGCCTTGGCGGTCTCCGGCTTCTCAGCCTCCGGCTTGGCGGAGCGGGAAGGCTTCTCCCGTTTGGGCTCCGGCTTGACCGGGTTCTCCAGGCGGGTGATTTCCTTCTGGATCAGCTTCTCCACCGCATCCAGCGCCTTTTCGTCGCGCTGCGTGCAGATGGTGATCGCCTTGCCCTGGCGGCCGGCGCGTCCGGTGCGGCCGATCCGGTGAACATAGTCTTCGGCATGGCCCGGCACGTCGAAATTGAACACATGGCTGACGCTGGGCACGTCCAGGCCGCGCGCAGCCACATCCGAGGCCACCAGGATGCGCAAGGACCCCTCGCGGAAGCCGTCCAGCGTCCTGGTCCTCTGCGACTGGTCCAGGTCGCCATGGATCGGTGCCGCGTCATAGCCGTATTTCTTGAGCGATTTGGCAACGATATCCACATCCGTCTTGCGGTTGCAGAAGATGATGCCGTTGGTGAGCTTGTCGCCCTCGGCGTCGATCAGCGCCCGCAGCACCGTGCGCTTCTCGCTGCCCTCGCGGTCGCGGCGCGACGCCTTGAACATCACCACGCCCTGCTCGATGGTCTCCGACGCGGTGGCCTGGCGGGCCACTTCGATACGGGCCGGGGCCGACAGGAAGGTGTTGGTGATCCGCTCGATCTCCGGCGCCATGGTGGCAGAGAAGAACAGCGTCTGGCGGGTGAACGGCGTCAGCGAGAAGATGCGCTCGATGTCCGGGATGAAGCCCATGTCGAGCATCCGGTCAGCCTCGTCCACCACCATGATCTGCACGCCGGTGAGCAGCAGCTTGCCGCGCTCGAAATGGTCCAGCAGGCGGCCCGGGGTGGCGATCAGCACGTCGACGCCCTTGTCGATCAGCGCATCCTGCTCCTTGAAGGAGACGCCGCCGATCAGCAGCGCCTTGGTGAGCTTCACATGCTTGGCGTAAGTGTCGAAGTTTTCCGCCACCTGGGCGGCCAGCTCGCGGGTGGGGCACAGCACCAGGCTGCGCGGCATCCGGGCGCGGGCGCGGCCGCGGGCCAAGAGGGTAATCATCGGCAGCGTGAAGGACGCGGTCTTGCCGGTGCCGGTCTGGGCGATTCCCAGGACATCCCGCCCTTCCAGCGCGGGCGGAATCGCACCGGCCTGGATCGGGGTGGGGGTTTCATAACCAGCTTCCTCAATAGCTTTGAGGACCTTGGGATTCAGGTTCAGATCGGTAAATTTTGTCATCTGTGTCCGTCATTGCGGACACTGACCTGGCCCGCGCGTGTTTGTTCCAGCCGGATCCGCAAATGGTCATGCGGGATGGCAGCTTCCGGCTCGATGCGGGGCATATCAAAATCCCGCGCGATCGTCAATTAATGCCGGATTTTACAGTATTTTCGCCTCCGAGCCATGCAGAAAGGAAACAAACCAGCGGAAATCCGGCAAGTGTTCAGGCGGTGCGGTCGTGAATCCGGGCCGGCGAATCTGTTGCCGGCTGCAGAAGGACGGAAGGAAAAACGCCCGGAGGGCCGGGCGTTTCCATCAGACCATCATTTCCTTGGTCGCGGTCAGTTTCAGGTCGGGATAGTCGCGCACCACCCGGTCGATGTCCCACTGCAGCCGCGTCAGATAGACGATGTCGCCGTCATGGTCATGGGCGATGTGCTGCTTGTTGGCGTTGATGAACTTGTCCACCGCCGCCTTGGCGCCGCTGACCCAGCGGGCCGAGGTGAACTGGCTCGCCTCGAACCGCACTGGCAGGCCGTATTCCATCTCGATCCGGGAGGCCAGAACCTCGAATTGCAGCTGGCCGACCACGCCGACGATGAAGCCGGAGCCGATCGAGGGTTTGAACACCTTGGCGGCGCCTTCCTCGGCGAACTGCATCAGCGCCTTTTCCAGGTGCTTGGCCTTCATCGGATCGCCTGCGCGCACGCCCTGCAAGAGTTCCGGGGCAAACGACGGGATGCCGGTCACCCGGATCGCCTCGCCCTCGGTCAGCGTGTCGCCGATGCGCAGCTGGCCGTGGTTCGGGATGCCGATGATATCGCCGGCCCAGGCTTCCTCCGCCAGCTCGCGGTCGGAGGCCAGGAACAGCACCGGGTTGGAGACCGCCATCGGCTTCTTGGTGCGCACATGGGTCAGCTTCATGCCGCGCTTGAAATGGCCCGAGGCCATCCGCACGAATGCCACCCGGTCGCGGTGCTTGGGGTCCATATTGGCTTGAACCTTAAAGACAAATCCGGCGACCTTCTTTTCCTCCGGGCTCACCTGGCGGGGCTCGGCGGACTGGGGCTGGGGCTCGGGGCCGTATTTGCCGATGCCGTCCATCAGCTCCTTGACGCCGAAGGAGTTGATGGCGGAGCCGAACCAGATCGGGGTCATGTGGCCTTCCAGCACCGACTGCGGGTCCAGGGCGGGCAGCAGCTCGCGGGCCATTTCGACCTCTTCCAGCAGCTTCTCCAGCAGATGCGCGGGCACGTGTTCGGCCAGCTTGGGGTCGTCCAACCCCTTGATTTCAATGCTTTCCGCCACCTTGTTGCGGTCGGCGCGGTCCATCAGCTCCAGCCGGTCGCGCAGCATGTCGTAGCAGCCGATGAAATCGCGGCCCACCCCGATGGGCCAGCTGGCAGGGGTCACGTCAATCGCCAGCATCTCCTGGATTTCGTCAATGATTTCAAAGGTGTCGCGGCTCTCGCGGTCCATCTTGTTACAGAAGGTCAGGATCGGCAGGTCGCGCAGGCGGCAGACCTCGAACAGCTTCTGGGTCTGGCTCTCCACACCCTTGGCGCCGTCGATCACCATCACCGCCGCATCCACCGCCGTCAGCGTGCGGTAGGTGTCCTCGGAGAAGTCCGAGTGGCCCGGCGTGTCCACCAGGTTGAAGCGGAAGCCGCTGAAATCAAAGGACATTGCCGAGGCGGAGACGGAGATCCCGCGGTCCTTTTCCATCTGCATGAAGTCCGAACGCGTGCGCCGCGCCTCGCCCTTGGCGCGCACCTGGCCGGCCATCTGAATCGCGCCGCCGTAAAGCAGGAACTTTTCAGTCAGCGTGGTCTTGCCGGCGTCCGGGTGCGAGATGATCGCAAAGGTCCGGCGGCGGGCAATTTCGGGCGGCAGTTCGGGGCGGTTTGTGACGGAATCCAGCATGAGCGCGCGTATAGCAGGAATGCCGCGCGAGGCAAGAAAAACAGGGGGTGACACGCGTGCACCCCCCGTACACCCCCCGTACACCCCCTGTGCACCCCCTGTGCACCGGGAGGCTGTATCCCGCCCCAGCCCGGCGGGCACCGCCGGGCAGCGCCCGTCCCGCCCCCCACGGGGCGGGCGCTTCGCTTCCCGCCCCGCCGGGCCGGGCGCTGCCCTCTGAGGAGGTGTTGCACTTGCTGCGCACGCCCCGCTTGCCGGGATTTAACGGGGCTGGGGCTGGGTGGGGATCAGCGCGGGAGTGCCGCCCCGCCGCGAACCGCCGCCATCAAGGGAACGCCACGGGATGCCCAGCAAGCGATATTACGA
Organism: Leisingera coralii; assembly: GCF_049056525.1. Classification (NCBI taxonomy): domain Bacteria; kingdom Pseudomonadati; phylum Pseudomonadota; class Alphaproteobacteria; order Rhodobacterales; family Roseobacteraceae; genus Leisingera; species Leisingera coralii. The sequence continues at coordinate 59,165 of NZ_JBHUPT010000011.1, forward strand.
CAATGAAATGCAGCTGGAACTTGATGAGTTGCAGCAAAACTTGCGCCGCGACTGGCTGGACAAGAGCCTGCCCGACGACTGGGACGGCATCCTGAGCTGGGAGCGGATCGACAAGCCCAAGACGCGGGTCACGATCCGGCTGGACGAAGACATGGTGCGATGGTTCCGCAAGCTGGGCCCGAACTACAGCCGCCGCATCAACTCGGTCCTGCGGATCTACTGGCTGGCGCTGCTGGCAGGGCATATCCAAGCCCATGACAAGGACAACACCATCCTGCGCATTGCCGTGCGGGCGCGGGAGCTGCAGCGGGACCTGCGGGAGCGCGGGGTGGGGGAGTGAGGAAAGCAGTCGAAGTGCTTCAAGAAAACGACCGACTTTGGAGAGTGCAAAATTAATGTGGGGCCGACCCCCGAAGGTGCCGACCCCGTATGAGGGTGTACTTGACACCCATCTCCGATTTCGGAGTGAACACACATCAATGTGAGTCGTCAAGAGGAATTCGGGCTGAGGTGTACCTACATGAAGGTTCCTGTTGTTGGCTGTTCTGGCAAACCAGGCAGATGTGCTAGTTCAATCTGCCAGTCATTATGCCGCGGTAAATCTTCCGAATTGCTCTCGGTGAGAAAAAGAAACCTGAGTGGGCTTTCAAAGGGTTTGGTGCGCCTTGTGGCGTAACTTCGATGTTTTGGAGCAGTTTTTCTTTGAGGTTCGAAGGTTCGGGAAGGGATAAAATTTTCCCACTGATTGGGTCGTATTTTGACCAAAAGTTAACAACTCGGGCTCCAGGTTGGTTATTTCTTGTAACAAACGGTCGACTTGACAGGGAAAGGCTTTTTTGTTGCGAGAGCCTGCTGAACCTATGGGAGAAAGTTCTATCTTTCTCGAACAGGGAGAGAATGTGGTCTACGGGGCTTCCTGCCGTGAAGATGAACTTAATCTTTTCGATATCGTCCGCCATCTTTTTCTTTTCGGATTCGCAGATGTTGATTGCATCGCAACGTCTACCCTCGCGAATTACAGCCTCCAACGCAATCGCGGAACCTAGGCTGTGGCCAACAATAAAGCACTCATTGCAACGAGGGTCACTTACTACGTCTCGGATCAGATTCATCGCCTGTTTAACGCGACGCTCCCGCACTTCATACCTCTCGTCACTTTCAGAGTCCAAGGTCCAGGTGATAACATCAGAAAAGCGTCGTCGTACTGACAGCCAGGTAACTTTGATGAATAGAATTATGACTAACCCTTTGGCAATCCAACTAACTTCGTAACCTGCATCGGGAAATAGATAAAGAACAAGATGGTTTGTCGAAAAGCTCAGGATAAATATCAGTAAGGTAAGGCTTGCTAGGGAAACTACCAAAAATGCAACTTGCCGCATCAACCTTCTCAAAAGATTGTAAGTGTAACCCCGTTTCCATTTGAGTGAAGCCTCGGTGTAGTCGCCAAATTGGGTTTTGGTGTTGCTTTCTTCTAGTAGTGCTTTGAAATTCTCAAAGCTTCCCTTTGGGTATCTCTTGCGGTTCTCCCAATTTTCAAAATTTCTATAAATCTTCGACAGTTTCTCTTTGTCCGCCGCTGTTGCGACCTTGGCTTCAAGTGATTGTAGGTACCGAAGCTTTAGGGTGGGGTACTTCCGCCACCGCGACAAGAGAGCCGAAAGAGACAGGTAAAAGGTTAGAAAAACCCACTGTAGCAACTGAAGTAGCGAGGCGGGCTTGTCAACATCGTTGCCCCAATAGCCTTCGTAAGCTCTAATAATTTTTTTTGATATATGTTTTCCTTTTTTCTTTCGAATCTGTCTGAATTGAATGAACTCCTTGTCTGACGAGCCATGTATTTCAATTTTGTATTTAAAGTCTCTAAGTTTCCCTAAGTCTTCATAGGATTCGTTCGCTCCTTGCTGATCGAGCGCATCCAGAAAACTTGACATGGATACGTGAAGGTTTGGGTTTCCGATTCCGTGAAAGTAGACAATTGATGAGTGGCTGAATGCAGTGTCTTGGTGCGGCGTATTTTGGTTTTTGTCGTCGGAATTCATAGTGTTTGCCTGGTGGAGCAGCCTAAGCGACTCAGTTTTTGTTGTAGGCAGGCTGGCCAAAATTTGAGCTGTATCTCAAGCGTGAATTTTGAATGAGAATCCATAAAAAAATAGCTGTACTCTCCCTACCGCAGCGACGCCCGCTTCAGCAGCCCCACCGCATCCGGCCGGTCCAAGAGCGACCGGCTCACGTCCAGCCCGTGGGCGCCGCTCTTGTGGGCGGCGGGCAGGGCGCCGGGCCCGTTGCCTGCGCGGGCGGTGAAAACATCCTCCGGCAGCGCGGGGCGGGTGACCGGGTCGAGGAAGGTGCTCTCGGCGGCGATGCCCTCGGCGTAGATGATGTGGTGGCGGTCGAACAGGATCTGGAAGTAATCGGCAAAGCCGCCGTCCAGCACCACCACGGTATCGCCGTTCACCAGGTCGCGGGCGCGGACCAGGATCTCGGGCGCGCCGGCGCCGATCTCGTCGCTGCGCTGGTAGACCATCAGCCGGTGGGCGGGGCTGACGATCAGGTCGTTGGCGTTGTTGAGGGCGCCCTTGCGGATCAGGATCGGGGCCAGATCGCCGACCGCGCGCAGGGTGGACTGGCCGACCCAGCGGACCTCCTGGATGCCGTCGTCGCGGGTGAGGACGCGGTCGCCTGGGCGCATGTCTTCGATCGGGCGCTGTTCGCCGGTCGAGAGCGTGATGCGGGTGCCGCGGGTGAAGGAGACGCAGGCCGATTGCGCCAGCTTGCGGCGGGCGGGCTCGCGCGCGGCCTTGACCAGGGTGTAGGGCATCTGCGGCTGCAGGGGGGCGAGCGGCACCAGGTAGATGGCGGCGATATAGCCCTCGGCGTCGGCCTCGACCATGACCAGGGTTTCGGTGTTGGGGCCGCTGTCGGGCATCAGGGTGAGCAGGCAATCGAGGTGCAGCGCGGCGCCGGGGGTGCCAAGCGCGGAGTTGTCCGCGACGGAGAGGCTGCCGTCGTGATGGGCAGCGATGCCCAGCCGCCGCGGGGCGGAGGCGGCGTCGAGCATGTAGATGTCGTCGAGCACCAGATCCTCGAGCACGCCAAGGGGGTCGCCCATGTTGGCGCCGTATTCGACGCGGAAATGCTCGGCCAGGTGGGCCTGGACGGAGGTGAGGCTGGCGGTCAAGGTCTGTCCCATGCGCGGCTGGTGTTTCATCCCCAATGTGGCCCCCTGCGGGGCTCTGTCCAGTAGGTTTGCTGCAGGAATGTGGCGGAAAGGGGTCCGGAAGGGGCAGATTTTCCGGCGGATTGACGTTTGGGGCGGGACGCGCAGGGCTGGCCTTCGGGGTGCGGGCGGTGCAAGCTCTGCGCGAACGGTGAAGATTCCCGAGGGAGGACAACAATGGATCTGGGTATTTCGGGCAAGCGCGCGCTGGTTTGCGCCAGCAGCAAGGGGCTGGGTCTGGGCTGTGCCGAGGCGCTGGCGGAGGCCGGTGTGAACCTGGTGATGAACGCCCGCGGGGCGGAGGCGCTGGAGGCGTCGGCGCAGGCGATCCGCGATGCCCATGGCGTGGATGTGGTGACTGTGGCCGCCGATGTGACCTCGCCGGAGGGCCAGCAGAAGGTGCTGGAGGCAGCTGAGGGCGTGGACATCCTGGTCACCAACGCGGGCGGGCCGCCGCCGGGCATGTGGACCGACTGGGACCGCGAGGATTTCATCAAGGCGCTGGATGCCAACATGCTGACCCCGATTGCGCTGATCAAGGCGCTGGTGCCGGGGATGATGGAGCGCGGCTGGGGGCGGGTGGTCAACATCACCTCGGTCTCGGTCAAGTCGCCGATCCCGGTGCTGGGGCTGTCGAACGCGGCGCGGGCGGGGCTGACCGGCTATGTCGCGGGCACCGCGCGGCAGGTGGCGGGCAAGGGCGTCATCATGAACAACCTGCAGCCGGGCATTCATGCCACCGACCGGGCGGTCTCGCTGGATGGCGGCGCGGCCAAGGCGCAGGGCATCACACCTGAGGAGGCCAAGCAACAGCGCTGTGCGACCATTCCGGCGGGCCGCTATGGCACCCGGCAGGAATTCGGCGCCACCTGTGCCTTCATGTGCTCGCAGCACGCGGGCTTCATGGTCGGGCAGAACATCCTGCTGGACGGCGGCGCCACCAACACGACGATGTAAGGAGTGCTGTATGGCCAGCGGGTTTTCCCTGAAGGACCAGCTGTTCAACCGCGGCAAGGTCCGCTATCTGGCGGGCCTTTTTTCCGCGGCTGAGGCTGGGTTTGATGCTGAGGCCTTTGAGGCCCAGGTGATGGCGGAGCTGCCGGCGCTGGAGCTGAAGCAGCGGATCACGCTGATTGCGGAGGTGCTGGCGGGGCATCTGCCCGAAGCCTTGCCCGAGGCCGCGCCGATCGTGCTGAAGGCGCTGCCGCCGCCGCTGGACCCGGACAAGACGGATGACGATTTCGGCGATTTCATCTTTGCCCCGTTGGGGGAGTATGCCGCCGCGCGGGGCCTTGAGGCGCACCGGGATCTGGCGCTGGACATGCTGGAGGAAATCACCCAGCGGTTTTCGATGGAATGGGCCATCCGCCCCTTCCTGAACCGCTGGCCCGCGGAGGTGCTGGAACGGATGGACGGCTGGGCTGGGCACAGCAGCTATCACGTGCGGCGGCTGGTGAGCGAAGGCACCCGCCCGCGGCTGCCCTGGGGCGAGGCGGTCGGGCTGCAGCTGGCGGATCCGCTGCCGCTCTTGGACCGGCTGCACGGCGATGGCACCCGCTATGTCACCCGCTCGGTTGCCAACCATCTGAATGACATTGCCAAGAAGGATCCGGACCTGGTGATGGACCGGCTGCAGGGCTGGCGCGAGGCCGGGGCGCAGGACCGCAAGGAGCTGGACTGGATGACTTCCCACGCCCTGCGCGGGCTGGTGAAGGCGGGCCATCCGCGGGCGATGGCAATGCTGGGCTATGATCCGGATCTGACCTTGGACGCGTTTGTCACTGTTCCCGAGGCTGTGCGCATCGGCGAGGCGCTGGATCTCTCCTGCCGTTTGGAGGGGGCTGCGGGAGCGCCGGTGCTGGTGGATTATATCCTGCATTTTCAGCGTCCTGGCGGAAAGGCTTCAGCCAAGGTGTTCAAGCTGAAGCAGGCCAGGATCACCGGCGGCAGGCTGGAGCTGGGCAAGAAGCACAAGCTGAAGGGGGATGCGACGACCTTCAAGCTGGTGCCGGGGCCGCACCGGATCGAGCTGATGGTGAACGGCAAGGTGCGGGCCGAGGCGGCGTTTGAGCTGCTGCCCGAGGGGTAGGTCCTTTGAACCGCAGTCTTGCTGGCGCGGAATAGTGAGCTGAGGGCAGCGCCCGACCCTGGGCGGGTGCGAAGCGCCCTCCCGTGGGGAGGGTCGGGCGCTGCCCGGCCTCTCGGCCGGGCGGGAGTCCATAGTCTTTCGATAGTTCCCCCACACTCCATCACACTTGCGTCAGGCCTCCCGCCAGCCCGATTGCCCGGGTGCCCGGGTGCCGCTATCCCGATGGTCCGGAACCATCAGGAAAGGCGCCCCCATGAAACATGAAAACGTGCAGACCTATTACGGCGAGGTGCTGCAGGGCAGCGGCGATCTCCAGACCAACGCCTGCTGCACGCCGGACGACATGCCGGACCATGTGAAGGCGGTGCTGTCCAAGATCCATGACGAGGTGCTGACCCGCTATTACGGCTGCGGGCTGATTGCGCCGGAGGCGCTGGAAGGCGCGCGCATCCTCGACCTCGGCTGCGGTGCGGGCCGCGATGTCTATGCGCTGTCGGCGCTGGTTGGGGAGCATGGCAAGGTGGTGGGTGTTGATATGACGCCTGCGCAGCTGGAGGTGGCGCGGCGCCATCAGGACTACCACGCCGAGACCTTTGGCTATGCCCATTCCAATGTGGAGTTTCACCACGGCTATATCGAACAGCTGGAGGAGCTGGACCTGGAGCCGGGCTCCTTTGACATCATCGTCTCCAACTGCGTAATCAACCTAGCCACCGACAAGGGCGCGGTGCTGCGCGGGGCGCATCACCTGCTGAAAGAGGGCGGGGAGATGTACTTCTCCGACGTCTATGCCGACCGCCGGGTGCCGCAGGCGATGGCGGAGGATGAGGTGCTCTATGGCGAATGCCTGTCCGGGGCGCTGTATTGGAATGATTTCCTGTCGATTGCCAAGGAGTCCGGGTTCAAGGACCCGCGGATAGTGACCTCGCGCTTGCTGACGATCGAGAACCCGGTGCTGGAGAAGCGGGTGCAGCCGCTGAAGTTCCTGTCTGCCACCTACCGGCTGTTCAAGCTGCCAGCGCTGGAGCCGGCTTGCGAGGATTACGGCCAGGCGGTGATCTACAAGGGGACGATCCCGCACGCGCCGCATGTGTTTGCGCTGGACGACCACCATGTGATCGAGGCGGGCAAGGTGTTTCCGGTCTGCGGCAACACCTGGATGATGCTGCAGGACACCCGCCTGGCACCGCATTTCGAATTCATCGGCTCGTTTGAGACCCACTACGGGATTTTCACGGGTTGCGGCGGCAATTCCCCTTTCAACGGGCTGGAGCAGGACGGTGCCGCGCCGGGGTGCTGTTAGAACAAAGGCCGTAAAACGCGGCCTGAAAGCTCAAACAGAGGGCAGCGCCCGGCCCGGCGGGGAGGGCGAGAAGCGCCCGCCCCGTGGGGGGCGGGACGGGCGCTGCCCGGCCTATAGGCCGGGCGGTAAGTTTTTCACGCAGTGCTGACCGCTTGCGGCGGCTGAGCAGGGTTGCTATCCCGGCGTGAACCCAAGCGTTTTCATCGGAAACAGCCCCGAGGCCTCATGAACAAAGCCCCCGCCGAGATGCACAGCACCATGGCCCCGCCGCGGCTGGAGATCCGCAACATCAAGCGGTTCTTCGAAGGCCGCGCGGTGGTCGACGATGTCTCGCTGCAGATCCAGGCGGGGCAGGTGACCTGCCTGCTGGGGCCGTCGGGCTGCGGCAAGTCCACCACCCTGCGGATGATTGCCGGGGTGGAGATGCAGGACAGCGGCGAGATCTATGTCGATGGCAAGCTGATCTGCGACACCGTGTTCCGGGTGCCGCCGGAACGGCGCGAGATCGGGCTGATGTTCCAGGACTTTGCCCTGTTTCCGCACCTGAGTGTGGCGGACAATGTGGGCTTTGGCCTGAAGGGCAGCAAGGACGAGAAGCGCGCGCGGGTCGAGGAGCTGCTGAACCGGGTCTCGCTGAAACGCTTTATCGACGGCTATCCGCATCAGCTGTCGGGCGGCGAGCAGCAGCGGGTGGCGCTGGCGCGCGCGATTGCGCCCAGGCCGCGGATCATGCTGATGGATGAGCCGTTCTCGGGGCTCGACAACCGGCTGCGCGATGGCATCCGGGATGAGACGCTGAGCCTCCTGAAGGAAGAGGACGCCGCCGTCCTGCTGGTGACGCATGAGCCGGAAGAGGCGATGCGGATGGCCGACGAGATTGCGCTGATGCGCGGCGGGCGGATCGTGCAGCAGGGCGCGCCCTACAACGTCTACACCCACCCGGTGGACAAGGCGGCGGTGGCGTTCTTCAGCGATGTGAACGTGCTGAAGGCCGAAGTGAACGGCGCCCTGGCGCGCACCGCCTTTGGCGAGTTCCTGGCGCCGGGGGTCGCCGACGGCACCGCGGTGGAGATCGTGTTCCGCCCGCAGCATCTGCGCATCGACTTCGACCGCGGCGGCCAGGGGCCGCTGCCGACCCCCAGCGACGGCGTCGCCGCCCGCGCGGTGGTGGAGCGCGCGCGGTTTCTGGGCAGCGAGAGCCTGGTGGAGTTCCGGATGGACTTTGACGGCTCGATCCTCAAGGCGACGGTGCCGAATGTCTTCCTGCCGGAAAAGGGCCGGGTGATGTGGCTGACGGTGCGCCGCAACCGCTGTTTTGTCTTTCCCGCTTGAGGCTTAAGAGGCATTCTGCACCCGGTGAAACAGGAGGTGCAGATGCAGGGCAGTTATCAGATCCGGGCGCTGGCGCCAGCGGAAATCCGCACCGCCGTGGACTGGGCCGCGCGCGAAGGCTGGAACCCCGGCCGCAGCGATGCAGCGTGCTTTGCGAGCGTTGATCCTGAGGGATTCTGGGGCGGGTTTCTGGACGGGCAGATGGTTGCCTGTATCTCGGTGGTGAACTACGGGCAGGCGTTCTCCTTCCTCGGCTTCTACATCGTGGCGCCGGAGCAGCGCGGGCAGGGCTATGGGTATGCGCTGTGGCAGAAGGCGCTGGAGCACGCCGGGGGGCGGGTTGTCGGCCTTGACGGGGTGGTGGATCAGCAAGCGAACTACCGCCGCTCGGGCTTTGAGCTGGCGTACCGCAATATCCGCTTTGGCGGGGTGCCCGCGGGCGGGCTGGAGGCGGCCGCGGGTTTCGAGCTGTCGCCGCTGAGCGCACCGGCGGCGGAGCTGGAGGCGCTGGACGCCCGCGTCTTCCCGGCGCCGCGGCGGGTGTTCTGGCAGCAATGGCTGGGGGCGGAGGGGCATCACTCCTTTGCCGCGTATCAGGGCGGAAGCCTGGCGGGGTTCGGCACCCTTCGGCCCTGCGGCAGCGGCTGCAAGATCGGGCCGCTGGTGGCCACGTCGCGCGGGGCGGCCGAGGCGGTGCTGGCGCGGCTGCTGCAAGAGCTGCCACCCGGGCAGGAGGTGTTCCTGGATGTGCCTGAGCCGCATTCGGCGGCGGTGGACCTGGCGCGCGCGCTGGGGCTGGCGCCGGTGTTTGAGACCGCGCGGATGTACCGCGGGCCTGCGCCGCAGCTGGAGACGGATCTGATTTTCGGCGTCACCAGTTTCGAACTCGGGTAGGGGGCTCTGCCCCCGGCCCTGTTGGATAGGGGCTCCGCCCCGTTCAGCCCTGAAACCGTCCCCCGGACGGTTTCCAAGACGGGGTTCACCCCCCGGGATATTTTCAGCCAGATGAATTTAGGATCTTAGGAGCCGTACGGGTCGTAGTCCTGCAGGCGCTTGCCAGGCTCGTCCACGAACAGCTCTGGCAGGGCCTGCGCGTCCTCGATCAGGTCCACCCGGAAGACGCGGAAGGCGTCCCGGGTTTCGCACCAGGCGGTGAGGGTCCAGACCCGGCCCCAGTATTCCATGTGCAACGGCCGGATCCTGCGCTCGGTCAGGGTGCCGTCGATGCGGCGGTATGTCAGTTGCAGCTTTTGCCGGGCTTTGATCGCGGCCCGCAGCGCGGGCATATGGGCAAAGCCGCGGGCGGCATCGGCAAAGGGGTAGACCGCGAATTTCCAGGCGTCGGCCTCGGCGATGGTCTGCTCCGGCAGCACCGCGTCCACCTTGGCCGCCAGCGACTGGGCGGCGGCCTTGAGGTCCGGGTCAGCGGCCTCTGCCACGATGGCCATGCCGAGGTTCAGCGCCTCCAGTTCCTCTGGTGTCAGGGTGAGGGGCGGCAGGCTGATTTGCTCGCGCACCATGTAGCCGACGCCGCGCTCTCCCTCCACCGGCACGCCGGAGGCCACCAGCGTGTCCATGTCGCGGTAGATGGTGCGGGTGGAGACTTCCAGCCGGTCGGCAATGTCCTGGGCGCGGTGCAGCTTCCCGTCGCGCAGGATCTGGATGATTTCGAAAAGGCGGTCGGTGCGGCGCATGGGCCTAGCCTTTGCGCGGGGGAGGGAGGAGGTCAAGGGCTGCGCCCGGCCCCGGGGACCTGCGGGCGCAGCTCCGGGGTGTTACGGCGCCATCTGCCACAGCACCTCTTCATGGCGCATGGCTGCGCTGTCCGGTGCAAGCGCCGCCACCACCTCGGGCGCGAAATCCTGCTGCATGAAGGTCTGCGCCACCTTTTTCGCCGTCGCCATGTCCTTCCAGACCACGTAGTCGGTCCATTTGCCGTCCTCGCCCTGGCTCAGCTGACGGGTGACAAAGCCGTCCTGGGCGCGGACGAACCCTTCGGTGCGCTGCATCAGGGCGGTGAAATCCGCAGCGCTCACGCCATCGGCCAATTTGAAGGTCACGATTTCGGCGACATGTTTGCTCATCACGTTTCTCCTTGAATGATGTGATGGGGTGGATTTACCGCCCTGCAACTGACATAAACCTGTCAGTTGGATGCGGGCGGGCGGCAAAAACTGCGGAATCCGGCTTTTGCGGGGCTTTTCTGCCGGGCTTGTTGCTTTCGCTCAAAGCGGCCCGCGCGCTAAACCCGTAGCGAACAATTCCACCGGCGCTGCCAATCTGCGCCGGATCACGTAAGGAGAGACTCTCATGCTCAACAACATCGGCCTGCCTGGCCTGCTGCTCATCGCCGTTGTGGTTCTGGTCCTGTTCGGCCGCGGCAAGATTTCGTCGCTGATGGGCGAAGTCGGCAAGGGCATCACCTCGTTCAAGAAGGGCATCAACGAAGGCAGCAAGGAGCTGGAGCAGGACGCCGCAGACGTGGCCAAGGACGTCACCCCCGAGACCGAAAAAGACAAGGCCTAAGCGGCCATGTTCGATCTTGGGTGGACCGAACTGCTGGTCATCGGCGTTGTCGCGCTGATCGTCGTCGGCCCCAAGGACCTGCCGGTGCTGTTCCGTAACATCGGGCGGTTCGTGGGCAAGGCCAAGGGGATGGCGCGCGAGTTCAGCCGGGCGATGCATGACGCGGCGGATGAGGCCGGGGTCAATGAGGTCGCCAAGGGACTGAAGGCTGCAACGAACCCCGTCGGCACTGCCATGGACGGGGTCAAGCAGGCCGCGCAGGAGATGGCCTCGTCGATCGACCCGACCAAATTCGACCCGAACAGCGAGACCGGCAAGCTGGCGGCGCAGCGCGCGGAAGATGCCAAGAAGATCCAGGCATCGACCGCCCGTGCCGCAGCCGAGCGCAAGGCGCGCGAAGCGGAGGAGGCGCTGGCCAAGGCAGAAGCTGCCGAGGCGGCACTGAAGCCTGCGGCGCCGAAGGAAGAAGAGGCCAAGTCATGAGCAAGACGGATGAGATCGACGACTCAACCGCGCCGCTGATCGAGCATCTGGCCGAACTGCGCAACCGGCTGATCCATTCGGTTGCGGCCTTCATCGTCGGCATGGTGATCTGTTTCACCGTGGCGACGCCGGTGTTCAACTTCCTGACCGCGCCGCTGTGCCAGGTGCTGGCCGAGGGCGGCCAGGACTGTGCGCTGATCTTCATCAGCCCGCAGGAGGGGTTCTTTGTCGCGATCAAGATCTCCTTCCTGGGCGGCTTTATCCTGGCGTTTCCCTATATCGGCTTCCAGATGTGGCGGTTTGTGGCGCCGGGGCTGTACAAGAGCGAGAAGGGGGCGTTCCTGCCCTTCCTGATCGCCTCGCCCTTCATGTTCCTGCTGGGTGCGAGCTTTGCCTTCTATGTGGTGACGCCGCTGGCCTATGACTTCTTCCTGGGCTTCCAGCAGTTCGGATCCGGCGGCGAGGCGGTTGTCGGCGAAGAGGTCAATCAGGGCCTCAGCGTGGTGTTCCAGGGCTCGGCCCAGGAGTATCTGAACCTCACGATCAAGTTCATCGTGGCCTTTGGCCTCTGCTTCCAGCTGCCGGTGCTGCTGACGCTGATGGGCAAGGCCGGGCTGGTGAGCGCCGAGGGCCTGGGGTCGGTCCGCAAATATGCGGTGGTGGCGATCCTGGTGCTGGCCGCGCTGGTGACGCCGCCGGATGTGATCACCCAGATCATCCTGTTTGTGGTGGTTTACGGGCTGTATGAGATCTCGATTTTCCTGGTGGGCCGTGTCGAGAAGAAGCGCGAGGCGCAGCTGCGCGCGGACGGCTACTATGACGACGAGGACGTAATGGATGCGCATCCCGACGATCCGCTGATGGCCGAGTTCGAGGCCGAGGACGGCAAGGACAAGTAAACCGCTGACGGTTTGAAACGGAAAGGCGCGCCAGGGATGGCGCGCCTTTTTCTTGTCTGTGGCCCGGAAAAAGGACCGGTTCACGCAGGGTGCAATGCCTGCAAGGACAGGGTTTCCCCGGATCAACCCGGCGCTGGCTGTAATCTGCTACAGTGAGCGTGCTGGTTTTGTTTTGAATATGTTCAACAGGGGGCCGGGTGGCGGGCAAACTTCCGATATCAAGCGGCAATTCCTGCGGTTCCGAGTACGAAGAAGCCCTGTCGCTGTGCGGCTTGGTCGATGATGTGCAGGCACCGCATCTGCTGGAGGCCCGCCCGTACCGGTTTGCGGAAGGCGAATACATCTGCCGCCCCGGCGATCCGGCCCATTGCCTCTGGATCATCGTGAACGGGTCCGTTGCCGTGAAGCTCGGCGAGCAAACCCTGTTTGTCCGGCGGCGCAACGAGGTGATTGGCGAACAGCATCTGGCCGGCAACGGGTATCAGCGCATTTACGGCCTTGTTGCGAATGAAAGCACCGTGGAAGTGCTCATCATCGAAAAGGACAAGATATCTTCGCATCCGGAGGCCGGGACAATCTGGCGCAATATCGCGAAGATCATCTCGCTGAAGCTGCGGGATGCCAGCCGCAAGACCGCATCGCTTGGCCGCCAGCTGGCCGATGACACCCGTATCCTGCACGCCTATACGAACCCCTATGCGCTGACCCGGCGGCTGCAGTCCGGGGGGGAGCACCAGGCGGAATACCTGGTGGAGCGCGCGGTGATCTGGTTTTCCGACGTGGTGAATTTCAGCAGGTATACGCTGCAGACCGCACCGGAGCGGGTTGCAGACATCGTGCAGCGGTTCTTCAATGCGCAGACGGAACCCATCCTCGAACACGGCGGCCATATCGACAAATTCATCGGTGACGGGCTGATGGCGTTCTGGGTCTTGCCGCGCAGTGACCAGGACGCGGGTCAGGCCTGCATGGATGCCGTGCAGGCCGCTGAGCAGTCCACGGCCAACGTTGCCGGTATCAAGATCGGTGCCGAGCCCTTGTCGCTGAGAGTGGGGCTGCACATCGGGCTGGTGGTGAGCGGTGATTTCGGATCGGCCACGCGGCACCAGTTCACCCTGATCGGGCCGGAGGTCAACAAGGCGGCCCGGCTGGAGCAGGTCCAGGCCGCGGACATCGTCGAAGGGGAGGGGCCCTTGGGCGCGGTCCGGATGAGCCGGGAGTTCTGGAGCGAGCTGAGCGGTGCAAAGCAGCGGGTTTTCAGGAACCGGTTCCTGGTGCAGGCGAAGAACATCGGGGAGACGGAGATTCTCACCAATTAGGACTGGCATCCCCCGGCAGTTCGGGTCTGGCTTCCACTCAGCCCCTTGCCGGCCCGCGCCTAACATGCTTTGAAATCCGGCAACTGACGGACGGAGGCAGCCCATGGACCAGATCGCATTGACCCGCATTGCCGAGGCGCTGGAGCGGATGTCGCCCGCGCCTTTGGAAACACCAGATTTCAACGCGGCCAGCGCCTTTGTCTGGCATGTGGGGCCGGAGCGGCTGGAACCTGTGGCTGAGATCAACCGGGTGGATCTGGACCTGCTGGTCGGTATCAACCGCTCCCGCGATACGCTCTTGGAGAACACCCGCCGCTTTGCCCAGGGCTTTGCCGCCAACAACGCGCTGTTGTGGGGCGCGCGCGGCATGGGCAAGTCGAGCCTCGTGAAGGCGGTGCACGGGGCGCTGCTTGCGGACCACCCGGATCTGAAGCTGGTGGAGCTGCAGCGCGAGGATCTGCCCTCGGTGGCGCGGCTGCTGAACCATCTGCGCGGCTCGGAGCACCGGTTCATCCTGTTCTGCGATGACCTGTCGTTCAGCCATGACGACCAGCACTACAAGAGCCTCAAGGCGGTGCTGGACGGCGGCATCGAGGGGCGGCCGGAGAACGTGGTGTTCTATGCCACCTCCAACCGCCGCCACCTGATGCCGCGGGATATGATCGAGAATGAGCGATCCACCGCCATCAACCCGTCGGAGGCGGTCGAGGAGAAGGTTTCCCTGTCCGACCGCTTTGGCCTGTGGCTGGGATTCCACCCCTGCGATCAGGACGAATACCTGATGATGATCGAGGGCTATTGCGCGGCCTATGGCGTCGAGGCGGACGCGGACACCCTGCGGGCCGAGGCGGTCGAATGGCAGGCCACCCGCGGCGCGCGCTCGGGCCGGGTAGCGTGGCAGTTCTTTACCGAACTGGCCGGGCGGCACGGGGTGGCGCTGCGCTGAGGCTCTGAGACGCCGCTGCGAGCTGCGAGCTGCAAGCGGAAGCCGGGCCGGCGCCTGCCCGGTGGGGCGGGCAGGCGCTGGCCCGGCGGCTTCGCCTTGTTCCGGGCCCGGATGTGCAACGCGCAATAAAAAGCCCGGCCAAACAGCCGGGCTTTTGTGTGTTAACAGTCTGTTACTGCCATCAGTTCAGGTAGCTCAGCGGGTCGATGCTTTCGAACCCGTCTCGGACCTCGAAATGCACGTAGGCATCATCGCCGCCGCGCAGCGAGGCGATGCGCTGGCCGCGGGCGACGCTCTCGCCCTTGTTCACCGTGATGTTGGCGACGTTCTGGTAAACCGTCAGCAGCTTCTGGCTGTGGCGGATCACCACGATCGGCACGTTGTTGGAATCCTTGGTGATCGCGGCCACGGTGCCCGCTTCGGCGGCATTGACCGGCGCGCCCGGTGCCGCGGCGATGTCGATGCCGTCATTGCGGCCCTTGGAGTAGGTCTTGATGATCTTGCCCTGCACCGGATAGGACATCGCCGCGGTACTGGCGCGGGTCGGCTTGGGCAGTTCCGGCTTGGGCAGGGTCTCTGCCGCGGGTTTGACCGCTGCGGGCTCGACCTTTTCCTCCGGCAGCGGCTGGCTGGCGCTCGGCGGTACCGGCGTCTGGCTGCCTTCACCCGGTTCGGTGACCGCAACGGGGGCTACGGCCGGGGTCAGCTCGGCCGCTGGTTCCTCTTTCAGCGGGATCAGCAGGAACTGGCCCTCGCGCACGGCAAAGTCGCTGCCCAGGCCGTTCCATTCCGCCAGCGATTTCACCGGCACCTGGTAGAGCCGCGAGATGGTATAGGCGGTCTCGCCGCGTTTCACCTTGTGGCGCACCGGCTCCGGGCCGCGCTGCACCTTGGCGGGCTGCGGCTTGGGGGTGGGCTGGATCGTGGTGGTGGTTACCGAACCCGGGTTGGGGGAGGTGAGCGGCGCAGTCTCGATCGCCTGGCCGGCCAGGGTGGCGATATCCACCGAGCCCGGAGTGGCGCTGCCGCCCGGGGGCAGGCTGGCGGGCGCCCGGCGCGGCAGCGCCAGAACTTCGCCCTGGCGCATCTTGTCGCCGGTCTCCATGCCGTTGAAGCGGGCGACCTCCTCCGGAGGCAGGCCGATGCGGGCGGCCACGTCCGAGACGGTGTCGCCGCGCTGCGCCACCGCCACCTGGTAGGAGGGGTAGGTGATCAGGCCGCGGGCGTCCGGCGAGGGGCGGCTGGAGGTCGCCGACTGGGCGGCAGTGGCGGTGTTGAAGGCGCCGAGCTGGCCGCGCAGGTCGTAGTCCAGCGGGCTTTGGCAGGCCGCCAGCACCCCGGCCAGCGGCAGCAGGGCCAGCAGCCGTGCGCGGGGCCGCACAAAACGGGGCAGCCCGCGGGATGCGGTCCGGGTGGAGGTGGTCCGGGTCATCTTGCTCTCCTCAAAACACGCTTCCCCCTTTTTCGCGGGGATTCTCTCGCGTCAATCACTATAGCCCATGCAATCCAGCCGGCGGCTGAATTCCGCTGCCAGTTTACGGGGGCAAGGCAGGAAGATCAAACCGCCGCTTGAGATTTGCGGCAGCTGCCCTAGCTGTCCTTGCCGAGGCCTTCGAGCAGCGGCACGAAGCGCACCGGGCGCAACTCGTCATACTCCAGCCCGTCCTCGGTCTTGCGCACCCGGATCAGGGTCTGCACGTGGTCCGACTGGCCCACCGGCAGCACCATGATGCCGCCGGTCTTGAGCTGCGCCAGGAGCGGCCCGGGCGGGTCCTCGGCGGCGGCGGTCACGATGATGCGGTCGAACGGCGCCTGGTCCGGCAGCCCGTGGCTGCCATCGCCCACCAGCGAGGTCACATTGGCAAGCCGCAGCTTTTCGAACACCGAGCGCGCCTCGCGCACCAGGCGGGCGTGGCGGTCGATGGTGTAGACCCGGCGCGCCAGTTTCGACAGGATCGCCGCCTGGTAGCCGGAGCCGGTGCCGACCTCCAGCACCGTATCGCGCGGCGAGATCTGCAGTGCCTGGGTCATCATGCCCACCACCGAGGGTTGCGAGATGGTCTGGCCGCAGGCAATCGGCAGCGGCACGTCCTCATAGGCGCGCTCGGCAAAGATGCCGCGCACGAACAGGCCGCGGTCGATCTCCTCGATCGCCTCCAGCACCTGCTGGTCCGTCACCCCGCGCGAGCGCACGGAGAACAGGAACTGCATCTTGGTTTCCGGATCGGGTCCGCTCATGCGCCGGCTCTCTCAATCGCTTTCAGCGCATCCATTGCGTCGCGCGCGGTCAGATCGGCGCGCATCGGGGTGACGGAGATATAGCCGTCCAGGTTGACCGCAGCGTCGGAGCCGGGGGTGGCCTCGACATGCTGGTTGCCGCCGCGGATCCACAGGTAGCGGCGTCCGGTGGGCGACAGCTGCTCCTCGGCCGAGAAGTGGCAGCCGTGGCGGTAGCCCTGGGGCGCAATGCGGGTGCCCTTGACGTCCGCCGCCGGGACCGGCGGGAAATTGATGTTGTAAAACAGGCGGTAATCCTGCGCATCCTGCGGCTGGGCGGCCAGGACCTTCTTGATCAGCGCGGCTCCGTGCACGGCGGAGGCTTCGAAAGGATTGTCCGTCTCCCGGTTGGCGGGGCCGTAATACTGCGACAGCGCCATGGCCGGGATGCCTTGCAGCGCTGCCTCCATGGCACCGCCGAGAGTGCCGGAATAAAGCGCGTTTTCCGCCGAGTTGTTGCCGCGGTTCACGCCGGACAGCACCAGGTCGGGCCTTTGGCCGTGCATCACCACATGCAGGCCGGCCAGCACGCAGTCGGCAGGCGAGCCTTCGGCGGCAAAGCGGCGTTCGCTCAGCTGGCTGAGCATGGTGGGGCGGGTATAGCTGATGCAATGGGCGACGCCGGATTGTTCAAAGGCCGGCGCCACGGTCCAGACCTCGCCATCGGGGCCCGCGACTGCATGGGCGATGGATTCCAGGATGGTGAGCCCTTCGGCGCTGATGCCGTCGTCATTGGTGATCAGAATGCGCATGGGGTGTCTGCCTGCCGTCTTCAACCGGGTTTTCGATTGAATAGGACCTGTGCCGGAACGGGGCAAGGTTTTCGCGGAGGGAAGCGGCATCCGCCGCAAAGCGGGGCAGGGAGGCAACAGGCGGAGCGCCAGGGCGCGCTCCCGCCCCCTGGACCCGCATCAAAGATGCCGGTCCAGGCGTTGGGCCGGGCGCCGCGCGATGCGCGGCGCGGGCAGGCTGCAGGTGTCAGTCTGCCAGGATCTGCGGCAGCAGGCGCGCGGCCTCGTCCTGAATCGGGGTCAGCGCGCCGCGGTCCTCGCCCGGGTGGAAGCGGGCACGCAGGGCGGTGGCCATCGGCTGCGGCTCAAGGATCCGCACCTGCGGGCCGGTGCGTTCGGTTTCCGCCTGCCAGCTGCGGGCCAGCGCCATCTGCGCGGCCTTGGTGGCGCCATAGGTGCCGTAGAACTTTTCGCCCGCCTTGGGGTCGTCAAAGAACACCGCGCGCCCGGTCTGGCCCAGCAAGGGCGCCACATAGGGGATCAGCACCGAGGTTGCAGTGGCGTTGATGGCAACGGCCTTGGTCCAGTCCTTGGCGGCCACCGACGGCACCGGGCACAGCGCGGTGGCGTGGATCGCGGTGTGCAGCCACAGGTCCAGTTTGCCCCAGCGGTCGTGGATGCCGCGGCAGAGCGCCGCCATCGCCTCCGGCACGGTGATGTCCATGGGCGCCAGGGTGGCACTGCCGCCCGCCGCCTTGATACGGTCGTCGAGCTCTTCCAGCGCACCGGTGGTGCGGGCGACGGCGACGATGTGATGGGTGGGCGCAAGCGCCTCGGCC
This sequence comes from Leisingera coralii, assembly GCF_049056525.1. Taxonomy (NCBI): domain Bacteria; kingdom Pseudomonadati; phylum Pseudomonadota; class Alphaproteobacteria; order Rhodobacterales; family Roseobacteraceae; genus Leisingera; species Leisingera coralii. The sequence continues at coordinate 77,129 of NZ_JBHUPT010000011.1, forward strand.
AGGGCGTTGCCAAGGCCGCGCGATGCGCCGGTGATGAGAGCGAGCTTTTCTGTCATGGCCGCCTTCTTGGGCCGCGGGCGCAGGCAGGTCAAGAGCCAGCGGCCCGGGGCAGGAATTTTCGAAAATTCCTGGCAAATTTCCTCGAAGAAATTTGCGCGGCTGCCGCGGTTCAGCTGCCGGGCATCGACAGGCGTTTGGTCTCGCCGTTGGCGCTGAGGATCAGCCCGTGGGCATCGATCGCCACCACCCGGCCCAGGGAGGACAGGCGGGTGCCGCGCGACACGGTTTTGGTGCGGCCGTTGGGCAGGCGCACCAGCGCGGTCAGGCTGTCCTCGGGGCCGTAGACGCCCAGGAGGTTCAGCTTGTTGCGGTTCACTGCATTGTCCTGGGTGGCCAGCCCGGCCACCTTGGCGGGTGTTTGGCCCGCCGATTCTGCATTTGCCATGTCATCCATCCCCAGTTTGTCCGGGAGTATCTGGCCAATCCGGAGGGCCGCTTCAACCGGTCTCTGCAGGGCTCGGCGGGAAGCCGCGGACCGCCGGAGCGCGATGAGTGAAAGCCTGCCGCCGCGCCTGCCCGGGTGCCCGGGCGGTGCCAAAAATCAGGTGCCAAAAATCAGGCGTCAAAAACCAGCGAGGGCAGGTCGTGGCCGTAGGCATAGAGCAGCTCCAGGAGCTCCTCCAGCGCGGCGCCGTCCTTCTGCAGCGGGTAGAGCGGGTGGTTCTGCTCGGTGACCTTGAGCTCGGGGTACTGGCCTTCCGGGCGCATCTCCAGCACGCAGCCCGCGGGCACCGGCATATCCGGCGGGATCGCATTGGCCAGCCAGGCCGGGCGGTCGCCCAGCTTTTCCGTTTCGCGCATCTCGAACAGGTCGAGATAGGCGTCGAAGTCATCGCGGCTGAGGCTGGCCCAGGTGCCCAGGATGAACTCCTCGCCTCGGGTGCCGGACAGCGGGATCGCCAGCACCGCGCGGACAAAGCGCAGGTCGCCCAGACGGCAGAAATCCTCGGTCAGGATATCGCCGCGGGTGGCGAGGACGGCGGAGTTGTCCTCCACCTCCATGTCCTCGGAGCAGATGTCGGGCCGGTCGCAGCTGAGGCTCAGCAGTTGCGCAAAGGTGGCGCCGCAGCAGCGGCACTGGCGCGGAGAGGTCAGCATGCGGGCAAGATGCGCGTCCAAGGGGCGGCCTTTCGTCTGGAAGCATAAAAAGGCGCGGGCCGTCACGGCCAGCGCCTTGTCTATGCAGTGTTCGCCGCCCTCATACGCGGATGCGGCCGGAAGTTCAAACCCCCGTTATGGGAACGGGGCAGGGCCGGCTCAGCCGGAGGCCAGCTTGGAGGCGTTCCAGGAGGCGCCGGGCACCGGCATGTCCTTGATCTTGGCGCTGACCCGGCTGCTGCTTTCCAGCGCATCCAGATACTCGCTGGTGACGCCGGTGACGTAGTTGCCGTCAAAGCAGGAGCAGTCAAAGCCCTGGATATCCGGGTTGCCTTCCTGTGCCGCCCAGATCAGGTCGTCGAGCTTCTGGTAGAACAGCGCGTCGGCGCCCAGCTCCTGGCGGATTTCCTCGATGCTGAGGCCGTTTGCAATCAGCTCGTGCTTGGTGGGCATGTCGATGCCATAGACGTTCGGGTATTTCACCGGCGGCGAGGCGGAGGCGATATAGACCTTCTTGGCGCCGGCCTCGCGGCACATCTGCACGATCTTCTTGATGGTGTTGCCGCGCACGATGGAGTCGTCGATCAGCAGCACGTTGCGGTCCTTGAACTCCAGCGGGATCGCGTTCAGTTTGCGGCGCACCGATTTCTGCCGCTCCGCCTGGCCCGGCATGATGAAGGTGCGGCCGACGTAGCGGTTCTTGACCAGCCCCTCGCGGTAGCGGATGCCGGTGGAGTTGGCGACTTCCAGCGCCACGGGGCGGGCCGAATCGGGCACCGGGATGATGCTGTCGATTTCCAGCCCGGATTCCTGGATCTGCTTGGCCAGCGCCTGGCCCATGCGCAGCTGGGTCTTGTAGACGGAGACGCCGTCCATCATCGAGTCGGGACGTGCCAGGTAGACATATTCGAAGATGCAGGGGGTCAGCTTGCCCTCGACCGCCTGGAACTCATGCAGGTTGCCGTCCAGATCGATCAGCACCGCCTCTCCGGCCTTGACGTCGCGGACCTTCTCGAAGCCGTTGATGCCAAAGGCCACGTCCTCGGAGGCAATGCAGTAATCATCGCCCGCGCCCTGCGCCGGGCGCTTGCCCAGCGACAGCGGCCGGATGCCGTGCGGGTCGCGGAACGCCAGCATGCCGACACCGGCAATCATGCACAGCACCGAATAGGCGCCCTGCACCCGTTCCATGGTCATTTTGACGCCGGCAAAGATGTTGCGGATCGGCTCGGCGTTGCCGTTCACCTTGATCGCATCGGCCACCTTGTCGGCCAGCACGTTCAGCAGGATCTCCGAATCCGAGGTGGTGCGCAGGTGGCGGCTGTATTTGCCGGTCACCTTCTCGCGCTGCTCGGCGGTGTTGGTGATGTTGCCGTTGTGGACCAGGTAGATGCCGTAGGGCGCGTTGACGAAGAACGGCTGCGCCTCGGTCGCGCTGAGCGAGCCTGCGGTGGGGTAGCGCACGTGGCCCATGCCGACGCGGCCGGTCAGGGTTTCGGCATCGGACGGCCCGAACACATCCTTGACCAGGCCGTTTTCCTTGCGCTCGCGGAAGAACTCGCCGGTGTAGGTCACGATGCCGGAGGCGTCCTGGCCGCGGTGCTGCAGCATCAGAAGCCCGTCATATATCTCCGCAAAGACTTCCGTGTCCCGGCTTGCGATCCCCAAAATCCCGCACATTGGCTGGCTCCAATCCCGATTAGGCTTTGCTGTTCGATGGCTGATGGAAGCGGTGCTGGCGGCAGTCTAGCGCATTTGTGCACCGGGGCGCCAATCCGGCTGCCCTGGCCGCAGTCCGGCCCGGTGCCCGGGCGCCGGCCTGAGGGCCGATTGCGTCAGCGGACCCCGGCGCCAGGCGCGTCAGGTCATGTCCACAAAGGCAGGCGGTCAGCGGCGGCAAGGCGGTGAGGCTCCGAATCCGTTTCCTGTTCGCGCCCTCACATAGTGGCTTTCTTTCCTGCTGTCATCAAAGGATCACAAATCCCCGCTGCGCTGCGGCGGATGGCAGCGGCGCGGCGGCGTTCGCGGCGCTTGACGACCTCGCGGTAGAGGATGAACAGCCCGCTTCCGACAATCAGCATGCTGCCGGTGATGGTGGTGCTGCCCGGGATATCGCCCCAAAACAGCCAGCCCCACAGAACCGCCACCGGGAGCGAGCTGTATTCAAACGGCGCGATGCTGTTGGCCTCGCCCAGGCGGTAGGCCTGGCTGATGCAATAGAAGCCTGCGGCAGCGATCAGGCCGACGGCCACGATCAAACCGGTTTGCGCCAGGTCCGGCACGCTCCAGGCGCGGAACAGGTACTGGGCGCTGGGGTGGCTGAACCGGTCCAGCCAGCCGGAGCCGAAGGCCAGCCCCATGGCGCCGCTCAGGGCCACAAAGGTCAGCATCGAATAGAATGTCATCCGCAGGGCGCTTTCGGTCGGCCCCAGCAGCCGCGCCAGCAGGCTTTGGGCGCTGTAGGCGCAGGCGGAGACGATGGCCAGGATCATCGCCGGCTCAATGCCGTCCGCGCTGGGCTGGGCGACAAACACCACGCCCAGAAAGCCCGCGACGATGGCCAGCCAGCTGCGCCAGCCGACCTGTTCGCCCAGCAGAGGGATGGAGAAGATCACCACAAACAGCGGCGCGGTGTAGTAAAGCGGCATGGCGTCGGCCAGCGGCAGCACCGCCAGCGCCATCGAGAATGTGGTGAAGCAGATGAACCCGGCGGCGCCGCGCAGGCAGCTCAGGAACAGCTTGCGGGTCGCAAAGGCCCCCGGGCCCCCTGTCAGGTACAGCCCCAGGCTGACCGGGATCAGCGTCACCAGCCCGCGCAGGAAGATCACCTCCTGTACCGCCATCTGGCTGCTGAAGACCTTCATGATGACATCCTGAAGGGAGAAAACGGTCAGCCCGAGGACCAGCAAAAGGATCCCTTTGAGTGTGGTGTCGTCACCGGTGTGAGAGCTGTTGCCCAACGTGTTTATCCCATGTGTGGGGCTTGGGGGATGCGAAATCCCGCGCGCCAAGGCTGTCTGCAGCTCGGCACGCTAGGCAGGAAACACCGGAATTGCGGGCCGGGAAGCGACCTGGCCGGGTCTGGAACCGGCCTTGAACGGATTGGACCCGCACTCAGGCGGGCCCGGGGGCTGCGGATGCGGATTTGCGGGTTGTTCCATCAGTGCAGCGTCAGCAGCGAGATGGCGCCGACCAGCACCAGGCTGAGCGCCCAGACCAGGTCCAGGTTGAACCAGCCTTTGGACAGGAACTTGAGCCCCAGCCAGAAATAGATCCCCACCGCCAGCACACCGCCCGCAGCGGTCATCGCCAGGGTATGAAGCACGGCCACCAGCGCGGCGATGCCCGCGTTGCCGGTGATCAGCGCGCCGGCGGCGGCGTGGCCGGCGTCTGTTTCGACGGTGCGGCAGATGCCGAGGTAGATCGGCACCAGCATCAGCCCCGCGCCATGCGCCATCGCCGCCAGGAACGACCACAGCGCCAGCCGCGACGGCGGGACGCGGGCCAGAAACCGGGGGTGGCGGCGGTTCACCAGCAGGTAGAGGCCCAGAGCGATCACCAGGCAGGCGGCGCCGATCTGGATCTCGCGCTGCCACTCCGCCAGCACCATGAGCGCCGAGAACGGAAACAGGATCGCGGCCATGGCCAGCAGGTGCCCAGCCGCCAGCGCCAGCAGCGCCTTCAGCAGGCTGCCCCGCGACCGGTCCATCAGCGCGGCCGAAACCGCCAGCGGCCAGCCCATGCCGGGGTTCACCCCGTGATACACGCCCGAGGCGGCAACGGCCCACCACAGGGCCGCCGCCGTGCTGATGTCTGCCACGCGTCAGACGGAGGGGTAGCAGAAGCTGTCGGTGGAGCAGTCGCCCCCTTCCAGCCGGATCTGGTGGCTGCGGTAGCCCTTGGGGAACTCCACATAGAAGTCCTTGTCCAGCTCCAGCCCGCCGTTTTCGCCTGCGTTGGCCATCACCATCTGGCCGCCCCCGGAGTCCGGATAGAACTGGTCATCCCAGGTGGAATAGAGCGAGTTGGTCCAGTAGACCCGCTTGCCGTCGCGGCTGATCTCGACCATCTGCGGGCCATAGGCAAAATCCTTGCCGTTGGGGTGCTTGGCGCCGCGCGCGATGCCGCCGATCTCGACCTTGCCGGCCAGCTTGGGGTTCATCGGGTCGGAGACATCATACTGATGCATCTCGCCCAGGCCCCAGCAGGCCACGTAAAGGAACCTGTCATCCAGGCTGAGGTCGATATCTGTGACCAGGGGCGGCACCGCCTCGAACCCCTGCAAGAGCGGCGGCAGGTTTTCCGGCTTCTCGGGCCGCGGGTCGATGGTGATGGTCTTCTTGGCCTCGAAGGTGCCGTCGTCCTTCTGCCACCAGGTGAAGATCGCGCCCTGCAGGTTGGTGGTGTCGACCACCACGCCGCAGAAGCCGTAATCGCGTGAGGGATCATGCGCGGGCCGGATCTCCAGCGCCATCTGGTGGTTTTCGCCCAGGTCGATGGTCTGCACGTTCTTGCGCTGGCGCAGGTTCCAGAAATGGATCGAATGGCCGTATTTGTTGCTCAGCAGATCCTCCGGCACGATGCCGTTCTCGAACTGCGGCGGCAACGCCCATTCGGAGCTCACCATGTAGTCGCGCGGCAGGTTCCACCAGAAGTCATAATGCTTGTCCTGCTTGCCGCGGTCCATCTCGTAGCGGCCCAGGATCTCGAAGGTTTCGCAATCCATGATGAAGATGCCCGGCGGGCCGTCGGTGCCGTCTTTGCCGCCGCCGCCCAGGGTGGAGACATAGATGCCCTCCGGGCCGCAATGGATGGTGTGCGGGCGAGAATAGCCGGTCTTGGCAAACACTTCCTCGGGTTCGATGATCTTGTGGATCTTGGCCTTCAGGGGCTCCTTGACGTCCACCACGTAGATCCGGCTGGAACGGATGCCGGGAATGATCAGGTAACGCCGCTCCAGAAACGCGTGGCCGGACAGCGGCGACAGCGACGAAGAACAGGCGTTCCAGCCGAAGTGGTGAAACTCGTCGCCCTTGTTGGGCATGATCAGCTGATGCACGATCTCGCCGTAGCTTTTGGACTTCGGGTCGACATCGACCACCGCCAGCCCGTCGGGCTGCGAGCCGTCGGGACTAAGCATCAGGGTAAAGGCCAGCGTTTCCGCCGGGGCCTCCATGGCAAGCTTGGGGGTGGCATGAAAAGTGGGGTCAGGCCTCAAGTTCATAGTCAAATCCTCCCTGGAAACAGGCGCCTGAAATTTTGGTCTTCTTGCTGCGCCCGGCCCGATGCTTGCACACATCCGGAGTTCGGGCAAATTTTTTTGAAAACAGGCTTCCTGGCGGAACATTTGTTCCGCCCGGGTGGCCGTAATGCGCGCTTTCCGGCCCCTTTCGGGGCACGCGGCGGACCTGTGTTCTTGCGGCGCCAAGCGCCCCTGCGCAAAAGGAAAGGCCCGCACGAGGGCGGGCCGGAGGTGGGGGAGGGAAAAACGTTTCGGGATCAGGCCGCCAGGATGCGGTCCAGCAGGTTGTCCAGCGGCGCGGGCAGGCGGGCGTCTTCCTCGCCCATGCCGGTGTCCGCGAGGGCGCGGCCCTCGTCGCTGGCCAGAACCTGGCGGGTCTCGGTCAGCGACAGCTGGTGGAAGGCGGAGCCTTCGGTGTCATTGCCGGCGGGCATCAGCATGCCGCTTTCGGCCCAGACCAGCTCTTCTTCCTCGAATTCGAAATGGATGCGGCCCAGGCGCTCGGGCGCTGCTGCGGCAATGCCCTTGTAGCCGGCCAGCGCGATCAGCTTGGTGACGACAACCGGCAGGCCGAACAGGCGCTCGGCGGTGTCCATCTCCAGCGCCACTTTCTGGTCGGAGGGCAGCATCAGGTCGGTGTCATTGCCCAGGGCGCCGGCGGGGACATGCATCAGGGTGGTCAGGCGCGGCACGGCGTGGCGGACCGCTTTCACTTCCTGGGCGCCGCCGTCGAAGGTGAACACCATGTCGCCGGGCTTGACGTCGCGGGCCTGTTTGAAGCCCTCTCCGGTTTCCACCAGCGTATCGGGCAGGAAGCCGCCGCTGCGGATGCGGGCGCGCTTGGGTGCCGGTTTCACGGACTGCGGCAGGGGATTGGTCAGCAGCAGCACATCAACCGGCAGGTAGTCGGCGAAATCTGTGGTGTGATCCAGCTGCATTTTGGTGTCCCTTCTGAGCGTCTTCGTCCCGGCGTTTTGCCGTTGAAGCCATGTGGCCCCCGAATTGGGACCAAATTGGGGCGGGCTTGCGTCCCATTTCGGGATGAGGCGATTTTTCCGGGACAAAAACTGCTTTTTCAGGGGGATTGTTAACTTTTTTACGGTGCAGGCTGAGGATTTGTTAAGATTTAACGCGATTTTTGAGACGCCCCAACGGGCCTCCCAGCGCCCGATTCTCTATGGTTAACAAAGCGTTAATGTGTATTTGCGGTGTTAACCGCTTTGCGGCCGTCCTGTGGATAACCATGTGAACATATTGAAACCAAAGCAAAACGGGCGCCCCAGGGGCGCCCGCGTGTCAATCCTTTGGGGGTAATTCTTTGGAATTACTGGCCGCAGCTGCCGATCAGCGCTTCATACTGCTCGGTGACCCAGCCCAGGGCCTGCTCCGGATTGCGCTCCTCGATCTTGCCGATCATGCGCTCGAACACCACTGCCGAGCGGCTTTCGTCAACGATTGAGAAGCTCTGCCCGGTCATCACCACGGCATAGAGGAAGAAGGCAATCGCGACCAGAAGGATGCCGCGCAGCACCCCGAAGAAGAAGCCCGCGCCCTGGTCCAGCCCGCCAAGCGCCGAGCGCTGCACCAGGGTGGAGAACAGCGGCGTGAAGAAGGAGACCACGATCAGCGCCAGTGCAAACACCGCGGCAAAGGCGGCGATGATCGACAATTCGCAGCTGTCGGCGATGAATTCGCCCACCACCGGGATCTCCGCCATCAGCGGCTCGGCCTGCGGGGCGAAGATGAAGGCGAGCACACCGGCGGCGATCCAGCCGGCAATGGCCATGGCTTCGCGCACAAAGCCGCGCGAATAGGCCAGCAGCGCCGATACAACGATGACCAGGGCCACGACCCCGTCGATGATTGTGAAACCTTCCATATGCCTCGCCCGTTTACCTGCGATTTCAAATTTTTTGCGACTCTAGCCGGCCCCGAAGAATTCGCCAACAAAACCGGCCAGGTCGCTGGACTTTCGCAAGTTCAGGCCGTTCACGGACACAGTTTTGCTGCCGCCAGGGGCGATCGCCGCCGTGAAACCAAGTTTTTGCGCCTCTTTCAACCGGTTTTCGGTCTGCGGCGCCGGGCGCAGGGCGCCGGATAGCGAAATTTCTCCGAAAACCGCGGTATCGGCGGGCAAAGCGACGTCTTCCCGCGCACTGAGCAGCGCCGCCGCCACCGCCAGGTCGGCGGCAGGTTCCGAGATCTTCATGCCGCCGGCCACGTTCAGATAGACATCCAGCCCGGCAAAGGGGATGCCGCAGCGCGCCTCCAGAACTGCCAGGATCATCGCCAGCCGCGAGGAGTCCCAGCCGACCACCGCACGGCGCGGCTGCGAATGCGGCGAGGGCGCGATCAGCGCCTGCATCTCCACCAGCACCGGTCTTGTGCCCTCGATGCCTGCAAACACCACCGAGCCGGGCGAAGGCTCGCCTCGTTCGGACAGGAACAGGGCAGAGGGGTTCACAACCTCGCTGAGGCCGCCGCCGGTCATCTCGAAAACGCCGATCTCATCCGCCGGGCCAAAGCGGTTCTTGACCGCCCGCAGGATGCGGAACTGGTGGCCGCGCTCGCCTTCGAAATACAGGACGGTGTCGACCATATGCTCAACCACCCGGGGGCCGGCGATCTGGCCTTCCTTGGTGACATGGCCGACCATGATCACCGAAATCCCGTGCCGCTTGGCAAAGGTGGTCAGCTCATGCGCTGCCGCCCGCACCTGGCTGACGGAACCGGGCGCGCTGTCCACGTGATCGGCCCACATGGTCTGGATCGAGTCGATGATCGCCAGCTGCGGTCTCTCCGCCTCCAGCGTGGTGAGGATATCGCGCAGGTTGGTCTCGGCGGCCAGCTGCACCGGCGCATCCGCCAGCCCCAGCCGCTGCGCCCGCATCCGCACCTGGGCGCTGGCCTCCTCGCCGCTGACATAGACGGTCTTGAGGCCCGCATGGGCAAACCGTGCCGCCGCCTGCAGCAGGAGGGTGGATTTGCCGATGCCGGGATCGCCGCCGACCAGGATCGCCGAGGCCGGCACCAGCCCGCCGCCCAGCACCCGGTCCAGCTCACCCACGCCGCAGCAGGTGCGCGGCGGCGGGGTTTCACGGGCCGACAGATCCGTCAGCTGGATGGTGCGCCCGCGCTTGACGCCCAGCGATTTCTTGGCGGGGCCAGAAGACAGCCCCTGATCCTCGCTGATGGTGTTCCACTCGCCGCAGCCTTCGCAGCGGCCCGACCATTTGGAAAAGCCCGCGCCGCAGGCCGAGCAGGAGAAAGATGTTTTTGCCATGCTGGATCAGTGGCAGATGTTTCTGTTTTGTTCAAGGGGTTGCGCGTGCTGTACCGTGCGATGCGAGGCTCTGCCTCGCGCTCCGGGATATTTGAGGCCAGAAGAAGAGCGGATCCGGTCTTCTTCTGGCTGAAAGTATCCCGGGGGAGGCCCGTCAGGGCCGGGGGCAGAGCCCCGTCTCAGCGCCGCTGCAGCAGGCACAGCACCTCAGTCGGCGCGCCGCGGCGGCTGGATCGGCACCACGCTGCCCGCCTCGGGGCCGGAGCCGTCCGGCGGCGTCTGCAGCTGCGCCGACAGTTCCGGCAGCAGCTCGAACAGCTCGCCGCGCAGCCGCGCCAGGTGCGACTTGGCGATGCTTTCCTCGACCTCCACGTCGCGGGTCCACTGGCGCAGCTCCTGGGTGATGACCTTGGCATCCTCCAGCCGCGCCTTGAAGGCCTCGATCTCCTCCTGCCGCTGTTTCAGGAACTGCCGGGCGCGGGCGACCTTCTCGTCGGAATAGGTCTTGGCCAGCTCGCCGCTGATCTGGCTCATCTGCGCCGCGGCTTCCAGCACATCCGGTTCCAGGCCGGCCAGATCCGGGTGGTCGCGCAGATAGGCGATCCGTTCCTTCACCGCGTCGAATTCGGAGGCCAGCGTGAACAGCCCCGCCCGGTCGGCGGCATGGGCCAGCTGATAGGCGCGCAGCACGTCTTCCATGTTCAGCGCAAACCGCCGGTGCGAGGTCTCCAGCGCCAGGATGCGTCCGCTGGCGGGCAGAAAGAACACCAGCATCAGGGCCAGAACCGTCAGCATGATCTGCGCCGCCATCCCGGCGTTTGGATGCACTTCCCCACCGATCCCGGCCTGCAGGCTGAGCCACGGCCAGATGCCAAGGGCTGCCAGCAGGGTCGCGGCCAGCGCCGCCAGGGCTGCCAGGCAGATCGTGAAGAAGGCCAGCCGCATCATCACGGCCCGCGCGGTGAACAGGAATGATTGAAAGCCGGCCATTGCTCCCCCTTTCAAGCAGCAACATCAACGGATCCGGAGCTGGCGGGCAGGAGGGGGGAGCCTGATCAGGGCGCAGCTTACCGGTCCCGGGATCAGGATCCCGGACAGTTATCTCCCTTGATCTGGTGCGGTTTGCCCCGGGATCAAGGGCTTATGCGCTCTCTCGCGGTTTCGTGAGGCTGCGTTCCGTCACCATTCCCAGCACGATCGAGGCCAGGATGCAGGCGGTGAACATGTAAAGCCCCCAGGCGGTCTCAATGGTGGCGAGCCCGATCCCCTTGGCCAGGGTGATGTAAAGCGCGATCAGGAAGACATCGGCCATCGCCAGCTTGCCCAGCACATGCAGCACCGGCTGCACCTTGGCATCGAGCAGGTCCCACTGCACAAGCGCCAGGCCGATGGTCTTGAGGTAGGGGGCGAAGATCGCAAAGAAGGTGACGATCAGCGCCAGCGCCGCGTCGCTGCCCCACAGGCTCTGCAAGCCGGTGATCACCGAGATCTCGCTGAGGCCGAAGATAGGCAAGAGCCCCGCCCGCATCAGCGGCGCAAACCAGGCGACGGGGTAGAGGATCAGCAGTGACAGGGTGAGAAGGCGGAGGGTCATTTGTGTCTCCAATACTGGCAGCGGCCCGGGACGAGGCAGGTCCGGGATGGGGCGCTGCCCCCGCCGCGCGGGGCGCGCGGCTCCCCCGGGATATTTGCGGCCAGATGAAGAGGATCAAGCCCGTGCAATGCGAGCTGTTACCGCACCGCCTCGATCGGCCCCTCGGCGCGGCCGTGGATGAACTGCTCCACATAGGGATCGCCTGAATGGTCCATCTCAGCGACGGGGCCGGTCCATTGGATGATCCCGTCGTGCAGCATCGCCACATTGTCAGCAATGGCGCGCACCGAGGTCATGTCGTGGGTGATGGTCATCGCGGTGGCGCCCATCTCCACCACGATCTCGCGGATCAGGTCATTGATCACGCCGGACATGATCGGGTCCAGGCCGGTGGTCGGCTCATCGAAAAAGATGATCTCGGGCTCTGCCGCGATCGCGCGGGCAAGGCCGACGCGTTTCTGCATCCCGCCCGACAGTTCCGAGGGGTAGAGGTCGGCCACCTTGGCGCGCAGGCCCACGCGGCGCAGCTTTTCGATGGCGATCTCGCGGGCCTCGTCCACCGGACGCTTCAGCGCGCCGCGCAGCAGCCGGAAGGCCACATTCTGCCAGACCGGCAAGCTGTCAAACAGCGCGCCGCCCTGGAACAGCATGCCGAACCGCGCCAGGAACTTGTCGCGGTCGCCGGAGCCTGACGGCTTGCCATCGACATAAATTTCGCCGGAGTCGGGCTGGATCAGGCCCAGGATGCTTTTCAGCGCCACCGATTTGCCGGTGCCGGAGCCGCCGATGATCACCATCGAGGTGCCCTTGGCGATCTCCAGGCTCATGCCGTTCAGCACCTGGTTGTCGCCAAAGGCCTTGTGGACGTTTTCCATGCGGATCATAGAGAGAAGAACACCCCTGTCAGGACAAAGTTGGCGGCCAGGATCAGCACGGCCGCGGATTCCACCGAGCCTTTGGTGGCGCGGCCCACGCCCTGGGCGCCGCGGCCCGACTGCATACCGTAGTAGCAGCCCATCATTGCCGCGATGGTGCCAAAGGCCGCGCCCTTGACCAGCGAGGAGATGATGTCCAGCGGTTCCAGGAAGTCGACCGTGTTCTTGAGGTAGGCCGCCGCGTTGAAGCCGAGGTTCTGCACCGCCACCGTGTAGCCGCCCATGATGCCGATGATGTCGCCGGTGCCGACCAGCACCGGCACGGTGATCAGCGCTGCCAGAACCCGCGGCGCGACCAGGTATTTCATCGGATGGGTCGACAGCGTCACCAGCGCGTCAATTTGCTCGGTCACCTTCATAGTGGCGATCTCGGCCGCGATGGACGAGGTCACGCGCGCCGCGATCATCAGGCCGACCAGCACCGGGCCCAGCTCGCGCACCATGCCGATGGCGACGATCTGCGGCACCACGGCTTCGGCGTTGAAACGGGCGCCGCCGGCGTAGATCTGCAGCGCCAGTGCGCCGCCGGTGAAGATCGCGGTCAGGCCGACAACCGGCAGCGACAGCCAGCCGATGTTCAACAGCGCCTGCAGGAATTCGCGCGGGTAATAGGGCGGGCGGACCATGTGGCTGAAGGCACCCAGCGCAAACAGCGCCGCGCGGCCGACCGCGGACATCCCGGTCAGCGCGGCGCGGCCCAGCCGGGCCAGGAGGCTGACGGGATTCATTCCTGATAGGTCCGTGCGTAGCGGTGTCCGGTGGAGGTCAGGATCTCGTAGCCGATGGTTCCGGCGGCTTCGGCCAGCATGTCGACGGTCTGGTGCTCGTTGAGGATGGCCAGCGCCTCCGGCACCTCCGCCAGCTCCGTCACGTCGACGGTGATCAGATCCATCGAGATCCGGCCCACGACGGGGCAGGGGGTGTCCCCGGCAAAGACCTGAATGCCGCCGTTGCCCATCGCCCGGTGCAAGCCATCGGCGTAACCTGCGGCCACGGTGGCGATGCGGCTGGGGCGTTTGGCAACCCAGGCATTGCCGTAACCGGCGCTTTCGCCCGGCTCCAGATCGCGCACCTGAATGACCGGCAGGTCAAGATGCACCACCGGCACCGCATCCTTGAACGGCAGCCCGCCATAGAGGCCGACGCCGGGGCGGCAGAGGTCGAAATGGTAATCGGGGCCCAGCAGCATGCCGCCGGTGGCGGCCAGCGAGCGGGGGATGTCGAGCCCGTCGGTCATCTCGCGGAAGGCTTGCAACTGGCGGGCGTTCATCCCGTGGCCAGGCTCATCGGCGCAGGCGAGGTGCGACATCAGCAGCACAGGGTTCTGGCCCAGGGCGATCTCCGCCACCGCGGCCCATTCGCCAGGCTCCATCCCCAGCCGGTTCATGCCGCTGTCCAGCTGCACCCCGAACGGGTGGCCCGGCAGGGTCTCGAAATGGCGCAGCATCTGGTCCAGCGAGTTCAGCATCGGCGTCAGCTGGAAATCCTTCAGCAGCTTGGCGTCGCCTTCCATATGGCCGGAAAACACCGAGATGCCGGGACCCGGCCCCAGCGCACGGCGCAGCGCGCCGCCTTCCTCGGCCGCGGCCACAAAGAAATTGCGCGCGCCGGCCTTGGCCAGCGCCTTGCCCACGCGGCCTGCATCCAGGCCATACCCGTTCGCCTTGACCACCGCGGCAGTCTCGCAGCCGGTCAGCGCATCCAGATTCCGCCAGTTGGTGACCAGCGCATCCAGGTTGATTGTCAATCTTGCCGTGCTCATGCGGTGTTCATGACATGGGCGGTGCGCAGGTCAAGGGGGAAAAACCGGAATGCCGGCGGAGGTTTGCCTTCGGGCAATAAATAAGCCCGGTCCGGCGGGGGAGCCGGGCCGGGCTGGCGCTGATGGCCTGACGGTCAATGGGTCCGGCAGGCAGCAGCACTGAAAATCCGCAAATCCGCGATCCGGCCACGGCTGGCCGGGATCAGTATTCCTCCTGGCCCTGCTGCCAGGGCTTGGCGAGGTTGCCGAAGCGGGTGAACTGCGCTTCAAAGCTCAGCTCCACCGTGCCTATGGGACCGTGACGCTGCTTGCCGACGATGACCTCGGCCTTGGCGTGCAGCCGCTCCATCGCCTGCTTCCACTCTTCCATCTTCTCCAGCTCGTGATCGCCGGGCTTTTCCCGCTCCTTGTAGTATTCCTCGCGGAACACGAACATCACCACGTCGGCGTCCTGTTCGATCGAGCCCGATTCCCGGAGGTCCGACAGCTGCGGGCGTTTGTCCTCGCGGTTTTCCACCTGACGCGACAGCTGCGACAGCGCGATCACCGGGATGTTCAATTCCTTGGCAATCGCCTTCATCCCCATCGAGATTTCGGCGATTTCGTTCACCCGGTTGTCGGACATGCCGCGGCAGAGCTGCAGGTAGTCGACCACCAAGAGGTCCAGCCCGTGCGTCCGCTTCAGGCGCCGTGCGCGCGCGGCCAGCTGCGAGATCGGGATCGCCGGCGTGTCGTCGATGAACAGCGGGCAGCTTTCCAGGTCCTTGGCCGCCTGCACAAAGCGGCGGAATTCGCTTTCGGTCATGTCGCCCTGGCGGATCTTGTGCGAGGAGATCTCCGACGCTTCCGCCAGGATCCGGCCCGCCAGCTGCTCGGCGCTCATCTCGAGCGAGAAGAAGCCGACCACGCCGCCGTCGATGGCGCCTTCGGTGCCGTCGGGTTTCACCCCGCGTTTGTATGCCTTGGCGACGTTGAAGGCGATGTTGGTCGCCAGCGACGTCTTACCCATAGAGGGGCGGCCTGCGAGGATTAGGAGGTCCGAGGGATGCAGGCCGCCAAGTTGCTTGTCGAGGTCTACCAGGCCCGTCGAGATGCCGGCCATGCCGCCACCCCGCTGATACGCCTCGTTGGTCACATTGACCGCTTCTGTGACGGCCTTCAGGAATGATTTGAAGCCGCTTTCCGTCTGGCCCTGCTCTGCCAGCTGGTAAAGCGCCTGCTCTGCCTCAACGATCTGCTCTTTAGGTTCTGATGCCACGTCAACGCGGCGTGCCTTGTCTGAAATCGATTGGCCCAGGGCGATCAGCTCGCGCCGGATCGCCAGGTCGTAGATCATCTGCGCGTAGTCCCGCACCGCAAAGGCGGAGATCGACGCGCCTGCGAGCTTGGCCAGATAGGCCGGCCCGCCCAGTTCCTTCAGCCCCTCGTGGTCCTCCAGGAACGCCTTCAGCGTCACCGGCGAGGCCAGCGCGTTCTTGGAGATCCGCGCCGCCGCAACCTCGTAGATGCGGGCATGGACCGGGTCGTAGAAATGCGACGAGTCGATGATCAGCGCGATCTTGTCGTAGACCTCGTTGTTGGTCAGGATCGCACCCAGGAGCTGCTGTTCGGCCTCCACCGAATGGGGCAGCTCATTGTCCGGCATCGCGGCCTCCGGTGCCGCGGCGGGTTCGGGCATCGGGGCAGGAGGGGGCATGTCGCCGTCGAAAGGGGTAATCTCGTTCATCACTGCTCTCGTCTTTCGGGCCGCCTTATACGGCGCGCGGGGCTGTTCGCCTATCTGGGAATCTCTGGGGATTCCTTGTGGATATCCGCGCCGGGCCTGTGGGCTGTTTACCGCAATGGGCCAGCAAGCCTGTCCCTTTGAAGCTACATGATGCGGCGGGACCTGAAAAGACCCCTATATCTGCGCTTCAGCCTGTGCGGGAAATGATTCGAGGCGGGCTTTTCCACAGACCGCCCTGTAACACTTAACCTTGCGTTAAGCGGTTTTGCGCGCATCCTGCCTATGGCGTGGAAATGGCGGGCAAATTGCCCGCCGGTGCGCGTCCTCAGCCAATTTTACGCCTTGTGGGCTTCCTGCCAGGCGCGCGGATCCTTCAGGAATTTCTCCACCTCATCCAGCGTCTCGCCGCTGAAGCTCTTCTGCGCTTTGGCTTCGGCCAGGACATCCCACCAGGTGCACAGGTAGTGCAGCTCAACACCGTGGTCGCCCAGGCGTTTGGTGGTTTCGGGGAAGATGTCGTAATAGAAGATCACCGCGGTGTGGCCGCAGGAGGCGCCGGTCTCGCGGATTGCATCCACAAAGGACAGCTTGGAACCGCCGTCGGTGGTCATGTCTTCCACCAGCAGCACGCGCTGATCCTCGGTCATCACCCCTTCGATGCGGGCATTCTTGCCATAGCCTTTGGGCTTCTTGCGCACGTAGGTCATCGGCAGCGCCAGCCGCTCGGCGACCAGCGCGGCAAACGGGATGCCCGCGGTCTCGCCGCCGGCGATGTTGTCGAACGCCTCGAACCCTGCGTTGCGCATCACGGTGACGGCCATGAAATCCATCAGGGTGGAGCGGATGCGCGGAAAGGAGATCAGCTTGCGGCAGTCGATGTAGCTGGGCGAGGGCAGGCCGGAGGCCAGCGTATAGGGTTCATCCGTGTTGAAGTTCACCGCGCCGATTTCCAGCAGCATCCGGGCCGACAGGCGGGCGATTTCTTCTTTGGACGGGTAGGAGGTGGGGATCATGGCGGCACCTTGGTTGAGCAGACGACGGTTCCGCGCGCTGATAGCTGACAGCGAGGGCAGATGTCGAGAGCTCTTGCAGCTATTGCTTGGTTCGATAGTTTGCCCAAGTAGTTTGATTGAGGAATTTTATATGAACTGGAGACGCCATCTTGCCCGGCTCGAGGAGCTTTGCGCAAAAATCGGGCGGGCGGTTCTCAACCCATTGCGCAAAGAGAAGCGCAAAAGGGCGAAAGGTTACCTGACGGTCTGGACACGGCGCTATCCGTTCGAATTCTTTTTGGCGATTGCGGGTTTGGTGTTTGGTTTTTGGCTCTTCAACCCGTTTTTAATGAAATGGGCGGCTGAAGGGTTTGCTAACGCCGGACCCGTTGGCGACTCATTCGGTGCCCTGACTTCGCTCTTTACTGGTGCCGCCTTTGTCGGGTTGATCGCCACGCTGATGCAACAGCAGCGCGAAATCCGAATGCAGCGGCAGGATTTGAAAATGCAACGGGATGAAATGAAAGCGGCTCGTGCTGAACTGGAGGGGCAGAAGAAACAGATGGCGCTGCAAAATCAGAGATTGCAGCAGCAGATGTTCGAGCAGACGTTTTTCAATATGTTGGCCATTTTTAACGGCTACATCGACGATCTGACTGGCCCTAGCCAAAATAATGGAAAGGCGCCATATTCAGGACGAGATCAGTTGGGGCAAATTTACATCGATTTGCTACGAGTGAGCTTTTGGGATCAAGATGGAGCTTCAGATCTCAACCGAGTTGCCTATGCTGCCAATGAGTTCATTCGCAGATACCCAAAACATGCCGACGACCTGAATAGCTACTTTAGGCTCTTGTACAACACTCTAAAGTTTGTGGATCGACAGGCACCGCAGAATGCAAAGCTGTACATTAACATACTACGTGCACAACTCTCAGACAGTGAATGTGGGTTGATTGCACTGACTTGTGCTACTCCAACTGGTGCGAAGATGAAGGCCTTGGCACACAAATATGATCTCTTGAAGCACCTTCCTGAGCATTTTGATGAAGTGCCATTAACAATGATAACAGAGTATATCTCGGAAATGTATCGCGACGGCTTACTGCCAGAAATTTGACAGTAAGCCGTCTCTTCTAGGTCAGGCTACATTCCAAAAAACCGGGAAGCCCGGATCGAACACGGTGACAGGCCCGTCGCCGGTTTCGATCTTCTCCGGGAACACCACCGGCGCGTCACCCTTGGTCAGCGTCAGGCTCTCGCTGCTGACCGGCAAGTCGTAGAACGCGGGCCCGTACTCGGAGGCGAAGCCCGCCAGCTTGTCCAGCGCGCCTTCTTCCTCGAACACATGCGCCAGCAGGGACATGGTGTTGGTGGCGGTGAAACAGCCGGCGCAGCCGCAGGCGCTTTCCTTGTTCGGGTCGGTGTGCGGCGCCGAGTCGGTGCCCAGGAAATAACGCTTGTCGCCCGAGGTCGCGGCGGCGCGCAGCGCCTGCCGGTGCTCTTCGCGCTTGGCCACCGGCAGGCAGTAGTAATGCGGCTTGATGCCGCCGACCAGGATGTGGTTGCGGTTGATGATCAGGTGGTGCGTGGTGATCGTCGCGCCCAGGTCCTTGTCCTGGCTGGCCACATACTCGGCAGCGTTTTTGGTGGTGATATGCTCCATCACCACCCGCAGGCCGGGGGTGGCCTTGCGGATCGGGTCCAGCACCCGGTCGATGAACACCGCCTCGCGGTCGAAGATGTCGATGTCGTGGTCGGTAACCTCGCCATGGGTGCAGAGCGGCAGGCCGATCTCCGCCATCTTCTCCAGCACAGCGCGCACCTTGTCGAAATCACGCACGCCGGAGGCCGAATTGGTGGTCGCCCCCGCCGGGTACAGCTTCACCGCCGTGACCAGCCCGCTGGCATGGGCCGCGGCGACGTCTTCCGGATCGGTGTCCTCGGTCAGGTAAAGCGTCATCAGCGGCTCAAACGCCATGCCTTCGGGCAGCGCCGCCAGGATGCGGTCGCGGTAGGCGGCGGCCTGGTCCCCGGTCACCACCGGCGGCACCAGGTTCGGCATGATGATGGCACGGCCGAAATGGCGGGCGGTTTCGGGCAGCACGGCCTGCAGCATCGCGCCGTCGCGCAGATGCAGGTGCCAGTCGTCGGGGCGGGGGATGGTCAGCGTCTGGGTCATGCGCCCGCGTTAGCACATGACCGCGGGGAAACAAAGCGGCGGATTGCCCGGGGCTGCGGTCCGCTTCAGCGCTTGGAGGGGAAGGTGAACTCGCCGGCTTCCGCGCGCTTCTCCATCTCCTGCAGGCGGCGGCGGAACCGCGGTGCCCGCATCCGCTCCGTCACATTGCGGCACAACAGTGCCATCAGGAACGGGCGGTCCTCCCGTTCCAGCCGTCCCAGCAGGTTGCGCAGGAAGAAGGAGTTGTTGCGGCGGCTGCGGAACAGCTTGTAAAACGCCCCCCCGGTCAGCTTGCGGCTGCCGGCCAGCGACAGGATGTGATAAAGCATCTCCATCTCGATCAGCCGGGTCTGCACCGCATCGCCCATGTGAAACGCCCGCAGCCGGGTCACGTTCCTGCGGGCAAACAGCGAGGCGTGCATGGCATCCAGCCGCTCCTGCGGATCATAAATCACATAGGCCTGGTCCGCCGCATCCAGCATGTCCGGCGCATAGCCGTAGCGGTCAGTGAACGATAGGCGGCGCATTTCGGTGAAGCGGTCGTCCCATTCGGTCATCCGCGGATCCAGCGTCGCCTGCGGCTGCACGGCCACCACCACGGCCCCGGGGGCCGCCACCGAATAGGCCGCCGCCGCATAGCCGCAAGGGCCTGCACCGTAAAAGATCACATTGTCGAACTCGTCGAAAAACCCGTCATCGATCAGCTGGTCGAAAAAGCCGTAGATGCGGTTCTCGCGGAACCAGGTGTCGCCGTCGGAGACCACGCACATATGCGACCAGCCCAGGTTCTTCACCAGGTCGAACCCCAGCGGCTGCGCCAGGTCGGAGAGGTTGTGGATGCCCTGCATGGTCTCGAACGTCACCAGCAGCGTGTTGCCCTGGTCGATGAAGGTGGCGAAATGCCGGTCGCCGAGCGGCTGGAACATGCCATGCTCTTCGGCCAGGGCCGCCATCCGGGCCTTCCACTGGGCAGGCTTCAGCCCGGAAAGGTCTTCATCCAGATTTTCAAGTCCGTCCTGCATGCCTGCTATCCTCTGGAGCCCCCGACCGGTCCGGGGGCTGTTTGCATTTACGGTTATGAGGGAAATAAGGCTAAATTTAGAAAAACCTATGCCTCATTCGGGCAGTGCAGCGTCCATTCAGCGGCCTTCAGCTGCGCCGCCAGAGGCTCAGCTCCCGTTCTCCGGCCGCGGCCCTGCGGACTGGCCCTGGACCGCAAATTCACGCAGCAGCTCCGCTGCCGCCGGGCTCACCGCGCGCGAGGGCGGCGTCATCAGCAGCCGGGCAAACAGCGCCCGGCTGGGTTCCTGCCTCATCAGGGCGGCAAACCTGGCGTGGCGCCATTCCACTGCCTTGGCATGCAGCCGGGCCAGGTCCGGATCGCTCAGCAGGCCGGCCTGCAGCTCTGTCCGCGCCGCACCGCAGCGGGCGATGGAGGTGTCGGTGTCCGTGCAATAGTTGCGCTCCACCCAGTAATCCATCCCCAGCTCCGCCTGCCGGTTGACCCGGCCGCGGTCCGCCTTCAGCACATAGCTCTCCATGGCGCCCAGCGGATAGTGGTTCAGCTGCGCCAGCCGCCCGTTGGGCTGGCCGTAATCGGAAAACAGCCGCTTGGTCTTGAACTCCGCGCCCAGCTCGCGCCCCTCGCAGTCGAACCAGCGGAAGCTGTCCAGCCGCGCCGCGTCCCTGACATCGCGGGGCCGGTGCACGCCGCATTTGCGGTAGGTGCCGTCATTGCGGTAGAGCGTCTTGAACATCACCGCCCGCCAGGGCCAGTGGATCACCTCCGGCGCGCAGCGGGTGAACTGTTCGGTCACCGGCAGATCCTCGTAGCGCACGATGCCGGCATTGCCGAACAGCCGCCACGTCAGCGTCACCGCATCCGCCTCCGGCAGCGCCGCCAGCAGGTCCGCCACCGTGCCATCGCCGGTCTTGATGCAGACAAATTCGTCGATATCCAGCACCAGGATCCAATCGGCCTGTTTCACCAGCGGATGCCGGTCCGCCTGCTTCAGCGCGGTGAACTGGATGCCGCCCTTGTCGTAAGGCCCTTCGTTGCGCAGGTGGGTGAGCTGCCCCAGCTCCTGCAGCCGGTCCAGCATCTTGGCCGTCCCGTCCTGGCAGTTGTTGGAAAACATCAGGAAGTCGGTAAATCCCACGGCCCGGTGATGGGCCAGCCATTCCAGCAGAAAGGCGGCTTCGTTGCGCACGCAGAGGATGGCCAGAACCCGCATCTGCTTCAGGCCTCCCGGGCGGCGGCAGCGGGTTGGGCAGGCTGGCAGGACAGCTTGTGCGGGGCATTGCGCATGGCGTGCTTCTCGGTCCTTGTAACCCGCGCCCGGGTCAGCGCATCTCAGGTGTGAAGTTTTACCCGCCCGGACGGGATTTACAACTCTCCGGCCGCCCGGGGCCGGTGCCGCCGCTTGCCGCCGCCGCAGCGTCGCGGCGGCGCGCGGCTTGACCGGGGCCGCCCTGCGTGGCCTGTTGGGCAGATCAGACCGGGCGGGGCAAGGGGAGGCTCAGCATGAAGCAGGCGCAGTCAATCGATCAGGTACAGCAAATTCTCTCAGGCCAGGGCTATGTCTGCGGCCGGGCGCTGGCCACCGTGGTGTTCCTGTCGCTGAAACTGGGCCGCCCGCTGTTCCTGGAGGGCGAGGCCGGCACTGGCAAGACCGAGATCGCCAAGGCGCTGGCCGCGGGCCTGGGCCGCCGCCTGATCCGGCTGCAGTGCTACGAGGGGCTGGATGCCGCCAGCGCCGTCTACGAATGGAACTTCGCAGCCCAGATGGTCGCTATCCGCACGGCAGAAGTGTCGGGCGAGGCCGCAGGCGCCGCCGGCCGCGCCGCGCTGCAAAACGAACTCTTCTCCGCCGATTACCTGATCGAACGCCCGCTGCTCCAGGCCATGCGCCCGGATGAACGCGGCGCGCCGGTGCTGCTGATCGATGAGCTCGACCGCACCGACGAACCGTTCGAGGCCTTCCTGCTGGAAGCGCTCAGCGACTTCCAGGTGACGATCCCGGAACTCGGCACCATCCACGCCCCAGAGCCGCCCATCGTGGTGCTCACCTCCAACCGCACGCGGGAGGTGCACGACGCGCTGAAACGCCGCTGCCTCTATCACTGGGTCGACTACCCGGATTTCAGCCGCGAGGTGGAAATCCTGAACGCCCGCGCCCCGGAGGCCAGCCAGCAGCTCAGCCGCGAAATCGTCGCCTTCGTGCAGGCCCTGCGCACCGAGGACCTGTTCAAGAAGCCGGGGGTGGCCGAAACCATCGACTGGGCCAATTGCCTGCTGGCGCTCGACGTGATCGCCCTCAGCCCCGAGGTGATTGCCGACACCCTGGGCGCCATCCTCAAATATCAGGACGACATCGCCCGCCTGCAGGGCTCCGAAGCGAAACGCATCCTTGACCAGGCACGCGCGAGCCTGGATGCGGCATGATGCTTCTTCTGGCTGAAAATATCCCGGGGGTATGGGGGCAGCGCCCCCATGAAACACGGTAGTGCCCGACACTCCGCCGCTTTCCCTGCCGGACGACCCCAAGCTGGTCCGCAACATCACCCATTTCGCCCGCGCCCTGCGCAAGGCCGGGCTGCCGATCGGCCCCGGCCGGGTGCTGGATGCGGTGCAGGCGGTGGCCGCCGCAGGCTTCACCAGCCGCGAGGATTTCTATTGGGCCCTGCACGCCTGTTTCGTCACCAAGCCGGAGCAGCGCGTGGTGTTCGCCCAAGTCTTCCGCCTGTTCTGGCGCGACCCGCGCTACCTCGAGCAGATGATGGCCGCGATGCTGCCCGCCATCCGCGGCGTGCAGGAGGAGCGCGCCGCCAAACCCGCCGAAAAACGCGCGGCAGAGGCGCTGCTGGACGGCATGCTGGACCAGCCGGACATCCCGGCAGAGGAGCCGGAGGGCACCGAAATCGACATCGACGCCTCCCGCACCGCCTCGGCGGAGGAGCGCCTGAGAACCCTCGATTTCGAGCAGATGAGCACCGCCGAGATTGCCGCCGCCAAACGCATCCTGGCCCAGCTGCAGCTGCCGGTGACGCCGATCCAGTCGCGCCGCCTGATGGCTTCCCCCAAGGGGCGCCGGGCAGACTGGCGCCGCACCCTGCGCAAGGCCGCGCGCCAGGGCGGCGATCTGCAAACCATCGCCCGCGCCAAACGCCGCATCCGCTGGCCCAACCTGGTGGTACTCTGCGACATCTCCGGCTCGATGAGCCAGTACAGCCGCATCATCCTGCACTTCCTGCACGCCGCCGCCAACGCCAAGGGTGCAGGCTGGGCCAGGGTGCATGGCTTCACCTTCGGCACCCGCCTCACCAATATCACCCGCCACCTGCACCAGCGCGACGTGGACGCGGCGCTGGCGGCGGCGGGGGCTGAGGCGCAGGACTGGGAGGGCGGCACCCGCATCGGCGACTGCCTGCACGCCTTCAACCGCGACTGGTCGCGGCGGGTGATGGGGCAGGGGGCGGTGGTGCTCTTGATCTCCGACGGGCTGGACCGCGGCGACCCGGAGGCTTTGGCGCGCGAGATGCAGCGGCTGCAGCTGTCGTCGCGCCGCCTGATCTGGCTCAACCCGCTCTTGCGCTGGGACGGCTTTGCCCCCAAGGCGCAGGGCATCCGCGCCATGCTGCCCTATACCGACAGCTTCCGGGCAGGCCACTCAATCGCCTCGCTGGAGGAGCTGGCGCAGGTGATCTCCAGCCCCTCCGACGCCGGCGAGAAAGCCCGGCTGATGGCGCTGCTGTAGCCCGCCGCAAATGAATTCCAAAAGCAGAATGTGACTTGACCTGTATCAATCCGCCTTCTATTGCTCAGATATATTCTGAAAACAGAATGTAATGTGCGAAAGGAGATCCCATGCCACTCAACTGGAAAGCCGGAGGGCTCTTGCTGGGGCTGGTATTCTTCCTGGCGGTGCTGCTGGTCAAACCCATCGGGGTGTCGACCCAGTTCGTGATCCTCGACGGCATCGTTGCGGACGCCGTGAACCCGCAGCTGGTGACGGAAACCGCCGAGGGTTACACCTCCAGCAATGCCTATCTGGCGAAATCGGATGGCAAATACGCAAAATCCGTCGCCAATCCGCTGAATTACAGCTTTGTCTTCGTACTGGCGATGGCGCTGGGCGGGCTGATCTCTGCCAGGCTGCGTGGCGGCGTCACAGGCGCGGAGCGCAGCCTTCCTGCCCTGTGGCGCGCCAACTTCGGCGACAGCACGGCGAAACGCTATGCCGCAGCCTTCCTTGGCGGTTTCATCGTGCTCTACGGCGCGCGGCTGGCGGGCGGCTGCACCTCCGGCCACATGATGTCCGGCATGATGCAGACCGCTTTGTCGGGCTACATCTTTGCCGCCGGCGCCTTTGCCGCTGCGATCCCCGTCTCGCTGATGCTGTTCAAGAAGGAGGCCTGAGCCATGACAACCATTATCCTGGCAATCGTGATCGGCGCCGCCTTTGGCGCGGTGCTGGACCGGATCGGAGCCTCCAACCCCACCTATATCGGCAAGATGCTGAACCTCACCAATGTGAACCTGGCGAAATCCATCCTGCTGGCGATCGGCACCGGTTCGGTGCTGATGTTCGGCGGCCAGATGGCGGGGCTGGTTGACGTCGGCCACATGTCGGTCAAGGCGGCCTATGCCGGCGTCTTCATCGGCGGGCTGATGCTGGGCGCGGGCTGGGCGCTGGCGGGCTATTGCCCCGGCACCGGCGTGGTCGCCGCCGCCTCGGGCCGCCAGGACGCGCTGTTCTTCATCGCGGGCGGGCTCTTGGGTGCCGCTGCCTATATGGTCACTTACCCTGCGTGGAAGGCCAGCGGCCTCTTGGACAGCATCGCAGGCGGCAAGGTGACGCTGGGCGCGGTGCCGGGCGCTAAATACGAGGGTCTGACCGCGCTGCCCGGCGATGTGCTGGGGATCATCCTGGGCCTCGGATTCATCGCATTGGCCTTTGCCCTGCCAGAACGGCTGGTGCCGCAGAAAGCGGCCGCGCAACCGGCGGAATAAACCGGGCGCAAGGGGCAACAGGGGAGCGTCCGTCGGGGATGGCGGGCGCTTTCCTGTGTCTGGCGGCGGCTTCCGGCTTGAAACTTCCCGTGCCAGCGCCGAGGTTTAAAGGCAATCGCCGCCCAGGCGGCCCGGGGAGAGACGCAAGATGCAGCACACCGCCCAATTTGAGCACGCGCCGGAAACCGCGCTGAACTGGCACAAGGCCGGCGCAGGCGCAGCCCTGGCCACCGTGGTGCAGACCTGGGGTTCGGCCCCGCGCCGCACCGGCTCGCAGCTGGTGGTGGCGGGGGACGGCCGCATCGAGGGCTCGGTCTCCGGCGGCTGCGTCGAGGGCGCGGTGGTGGTCGAGGCGCAGGAGGCGCTGGAGGACGGCAAGCACCGGCTCTTGGAGTTCGGCGTCAGCGACGAGGATGCCTTTGCCGTCGGCCTCGCCTGCGGCGGCACCATCAAGGTGCTGGTGGAACCGGTCGGCTCCGCGCTGCCCGAGGATATGCTGGCGGATCTGGTGCAGGCCCGCGCCAGCCGCACACCCGTTGCCTATGAGGTGAACCTGGCAACCGGCACCCGGCGTCTCACGCGCGGGGAATACCCGGACCGGATGCGCATGGACCGCTCCGGGCTGGAGGAGGACGGCGAGACCTTTGTGGCCGTTCACAACCCGCCGCTGCGGCTGGTCTGCGTCGGCGCGGTGCACATCACCCAGGCGCTGGTGCCCATGGCACGGATTGCCGGCTATGACCCGGTGATCATCGACCCGCGCGCGGCCTTCGCCTCGCCTGAGCGCTTCCCCGGTGAAACACTCCTGGACGACTGGCCGGACGAGGCGGTGGAAAAGCTCGGCCTCGACACCCGCACAGCGCTGCTGCTGCTGACCCACGACCCCAAGTTGGACGACCCGGCCCTGCAGGCGGGGCTGGCAGCAGACGTGTTCTACATCGGCGCGCTGGGCTCCAAGAAGACCCACGCCGCCCGCGTTGCCCGGATGCGAGGTGCAGGCTTCACCGAAGACCAGATCAACCGCATCCACGGCCCCATCGGCCTCGACATCGGCGCCGCCGGTCCAGCGGAAATCGCGGTGTCGATCCTGTCCGAGATGACCGCCGTCCTGCGCGGCAAGCAGCCATGAGGTTCGGCCCGGTTCCCTTGAAGGACGCCGAAGGCGCCATCCTCGCGCACTCGCTGCAGGGCGCCAGCCGCAAGGTGGCCAAGGGCACGGTGCTGAGCGGTGAAGACCTGACAGAGCTCTCTGCCGCCGGCCATGAATCCCTGACCGTCGCGCGGCTCGACCCTGCCGACATGCATGAGGACGCCGCCGCCGAAGCGCTGGCAAAGGCGCTGGTGCCGGATCCGTCCGCGCAGGGCATCCGGATTTCCGCTGCGGGGACAGGGCGGGTGAACCTCTATGCCGCCGGCGCCGGGGTTGTGCGGCTGGACCGGGACAAGCTGGAGGCGGTCAACGCGGTGGACCCGATGATCACCGTTGCCACCGTGCCGGATTACCACCGGGCGGATGCGGACGGGATGCTGGCAACGATCAAGATCATCTCCTATGGCGTGCCCGCCGACGCCATCCGCCGCGCCAGCGAGGGCGCCGGGGATGCGATCCGGGTGCTGCCGCCGGTGGTCTCTTCCGCCACGCTGATCGAAACCCGGGTGAGCGGGGAGACACCCCCCGACAAGGGCCGCGCCGCGATGGCGGGGCGGCTGCACCGGATGGGCATCAGCCTGTCGCCGCGGGTGGTGGTGCCGCACCGCGAGGACGCGCTGGCCGAGGCCATCACCCAGGCGCCGGGGCAGCTGGTGCTGGTGCTCACCGGCTCCGCCACCTCCGACCCGCACGACGTGGCCCCGCAGGGCCTGCGCAATGCAGGCGGCACCGTCACCCGTTTCGGGATGCCGGTCGACCCCGGCAACCTGCTGTTCCTGGGCACTTTCCACGACAAGCCGGTGATCGGCCTGCCGGGCTGTGCCCGCTCTCCGGCCCTCAACGGCGCCGACTGGGTTCTGGAGCGGGTGATCTGCGGCATTCCTGTCAGCTCCGCCGATATCGCTGCAATGGGCGTCGGCGGCCTGCTGAAGGAGATTCCCACCCGCCCGATGCCGCGCCGCGATGCAGAAGGCTGATGCCGCGGCGCAGCGCGGGATTTGTGACGTAAGGTTACAACCATAGGTAAGCGCTGCTGACGCGAATTTGCCCGTTCCGCCCTCCGGAAAACACTTCGCGGATCGCAGTCCCCGTGCTTAACTCCCTCCAGCCAGACAAGAACAAGCTAAAGGGAGGGTACTATGGCCAAGGTCTCCATGACCGTGAATGGCAAGGCTGCCAGCGGCGAGGTTGAAGGGCGCACGCTGCTGTCCTCATTCCTGCGCGAAGAACTGGGGCTGACCGGCACCCATGTGGGCTGCGACACCAGCCAGTGCGGCGCCTGCGTCGTGCATGTGGACGGCAAGGCGGTGAAGGCCTGCACCATGCTGGCGCTCGAGGCCGAAGGGGCGGAGGTTGCCACCATCGAAGGGCAGGCCAATGCCGATGGCTCGCTGAACACGATACAGCAGGCTTTCCAGGACCACCACGGGCTGCAATGCGGCTTCTGCACGCCGGGCATGGTGATGTCGGCGGCGGCGCTCTTGAAAGACAACCCCAAGCCCAGCGAGCAGGAAATCCGCGACTACCTCGAGGGCAACCTGTGCCGCTGCACCGGCTACCACAATATCGTCAAGGCGATCATGGCGGCCTCGGGCCAGGATGTCTCCTCCATCGCGGCGGAATGACCGGAAGACCCCAGGCCGGCACCCGGCCTGAGCTGAACAAGGAGTGAGTGACCAAGAGGTGCGCCACAGGCAGCACCCTCCAGGGAGGAAAGACCAGACATGCCCAAGGATAACGGCATCGGCGCCAGCCCCAAGCGGCGCGAGGACGTGCGGTTCCTGACAGGAGCCGGAAACTATACCGACGACATCAACGTGAACGGCCAGGCCTATGTGCATTTCCTGCGCGCGGATGTGGCCCATGCAACCATCAATTCCATCGACATCAGCGCGGCTGAGGCAATGCCCGGCGTGGTGAAAATCTTCACCGGCGCCGATTTCGCCGAGGTCGGCGGCATCCCCTGCGGCTGGGGCGTGACCGACCGCCACGGCAACCCGCAGCAGGAGCCGCGGCATCCGATCATCGCGCATGATACCATCCGCCACGTGGGCGAGATCGTCGCCGCGGTGGTCGCCGACACGCTGGAACAGGCCCGCGATGCGGCAGAAGCCATCGAGCTGGACCTGAGCGACAAGCCCGCGGTGGTCAATATGGCCGCAGCGCTGGGTGAAGGCAGCACCAAGGTGCATGAGGATCTGACCTCAAACCTCTGCTATGACTGGGTGTTCGGCAATCCCGACGACGACGCAGTGCAGGCCGCCTTTGACAGCGCCGCCCATGTGACGACGCTGGAGCTGGTCAACAACCGCCTGGTTGCCAACCCGATGGAGCCGCGCGTGGCAATCGGCGACTACAGCCGCGCCACCGATGAATACACGCTGCACACCACCAGCCAGAACCCGCATGTGATCCGCCTGCTGATGTGCGCCTTCGTGCTGGGCCTGCCCGAGCACAAGGTGCGGGTGATCGCGCCGGATGTGGGCGGCGGTTTCGGCTCCAAGATCTTCCACTATGCCGAGGAGGCCTTCTGCACCTTCGCCGCCAAGGCCTGCGGGCGGGCGGTGAAATGGACCTCGACACGGGCAGAAGCCTTCATCTCCGACGCCCATGGCCGCGACCATGTGACCAAGATCGAGCTGGCGCTGGACGCGGACAACAACTTCACCGCGCTGCGCACCAACACGATGGCCAATATGGGCGCCTATCTGTCGACCTTCTCCACCTCTGTGCCCAGCTACCTGCACGGCACGTTGATGGCGGGCAACTACAAGACGCCGATTGTGCAGGTGAACGTGAAGACGGTGTTCACCAACACGGTGCCGGTCGATGCCTACCGCGGCGCTGGACGGCCGGAGGCGACCTTCCAGCTGGAGCGGGTGATCGACAAGGCCGCGCGCGAGCTGGGTGCCGATCCGATTGCCCTGCGCCGCCAGAACTTCATCACCGAGTTCCCCTATGAAACCCCGGTGGCGCTGACCTATGACACCGGCGATTACGTGGCGACCATGGACAAGCTGGAGCAGGTCGCCGACGTGGCAGGCTTTGCCGCCCGCCGCGCCGAAAGCGAGAAGAACGGCAAACTGCGCGGCTTTGGCATCAACTGCTATATCGAGGCCTGCGGTATCGCACCCTCCAACATCGTCGGCATGCTGGGCGCCCGTGCGGGGCTGTATGATGCCGCCACGGTGCGGGTCAACGCCACCGGCTCCATCAGCGTGATGGTCGGGGCGCATGCGCACGGGCAGGGGCACGAAACCACCTTCCCGCAGGTCGTCGCCGACATGATCGGCATCGACGAGAGCATGGTCGACATCGTGCATGGCGACACCGGACGGGTGCCGTTCGGCATGGGCACCTACGGCTCGCGCTCCATCGCGGTCTGCGGCTCCGCCATGGTGCGCGCGACCGAGAAGATCATCAACAAGGCCAAGAAGATCGCCGCCCATCTGATGGAGGCCTCTGACGCCGATATCGAGCTGAAGGACGGCCAGTTCACCGTTGCGGGCACAGACAAGTCGGTGGCCTGGGGCGATGTCTGCCTGACCGCCTATGTCCCCCACAACTACCCGCTGGAGGAGCTGGAGCCGGGGCTGGAGGAAACCGCGTTCTATGATCCCGCGAACTTTACCTATCCGGCCGGAGCCTATGCCTGCGAGGTGGAGGTGGACCCGGACACCGGCAAGGTCACCATCGAGCGGTTCTCGGCCGCCGATGACTTCGGCAACATCATCAACCCGATGATCGTCGACGGTCAGGTTCATGGCGGGCTGGGGCAGGGCATCGGCCAGGCATTGCTGGAAAACGCGGCCTATGACGCGGATGGCCAGCTGCTGTCGGCCTCCTACATGGACTACGCCATGCCAAGGGCCGATGACGTGCCGTTCTATCAGGTGGACCATTCCTGCCAGACGCCCTGCACCCACAACCCGCTGGGCGTGAAGGGCTGCGGCGAGGCCGGGGCGATCGGGTCGCCGCCTGCGGTGGTCAACGCGGTGATCGACGCGCTGCAGTCGGGCGGCAAGAATGTCACCCATATCGACATGCCGCTGTCGCCCGCGCGGGTCTGGGCGGCGATGAATGGATGAGGTGTTCGGGGGGGGGGGGGG